>JAPOZE010000159.1 GCA_026706225.1 Acidobacteriota bacterium | reverse complement strand
TGGTATCGGCCTGATTTTCTTCGGAGTAGCGGAGCCGGTTACCCATTTCATGTATCCTCCGCTCGGGCTCGACGCCGCTGACACCGATGCCGCGCAAAAGATGGCAATCGCATCCGCCATCTTTCACTGGGGCTTGCACCCTTGGGCAATGTACGCGATCGTCGCGCTCGCCCTCGCCTTCGCCGCCTACAATCTCGGCTTGCCGCTGACACTGCGGTCGGCGTTTTACCCAGTTCTGGGCAAGGCGGTCTGGGGCCGGTTCGGCCACCTGATCGACGTGTTGGCGGTGTTCGCCGCGCTCTTCGGACTGGCCACCTCGCTCGGCCTGGGTGCCGAGCAGACGGCGGCGGGGCTGTCCTTTATATTCGGCGTGCCGGCCAACACCACGACCAAGGTGCTGATAATCGCCACCATCACGTTTGTCGCCATCGCATCGGTGGTCGCCGGGATGGACAGGGGGGTCAAGCGCCTCAGTCAGGCCAACATGTTGCTGGCCCTGCTGCTGCTCGCGTTCGTGCTGGCGGTGGGGCCGACTCTCGACCTGCTGGCCGGGTTCGTCGCCAGCATCGGCCACTACCTGGCGGCAATCGGACCGCTCAGCAACTGGGTGGGCCGCAGCGACTTCGATTTCATGCACGGATGGACGACCTTCTTTTGGGCCTGGTGGCTCTCCTGGTCGCCCTTCGTCGGCATGTTCATCGCCCGGGTCTCGCGTGGCCGCACCGTGCGCGAACTGGTCGGCTGCATGCTGATTGTCCCGACGCTGGTCTCGGCGCTCTGGATGAGCGCCTTCGGGCAAACCGCGCTGTCGAACTATCTCGAGGGTGGCTATACCGCGGTGATCGAGGCGGTGCAGGCCCAGCAGCCGGAGCTGGCCCTGTTCAGGATGCTGGAGACGCTGCCGCTCGCCGAGGTCACGTCAACTGTCGGCATCGTCCTGGTTGTCATCTTCTTCGTCACCTCCTCCGATTCCGGCTCGCTCGTCGTCGACGCCATCACTGCCGGAGGCAAGCTGGATGCGCCGGTGGTTCAGCGCGTCTTCTGGTGCGCATTCGAAGGCATCGTCGCCATCACTTTGCTCGTGAGCGGCGGACTGGTGGCGCTGCAGACGGCCTCTCTCTTGACCGGTTTGCCGTTCGCGCTGCTTCTCTTGGGAATGTGCTACAGCATCTGGAAGGGCCTGCGCGCCGCCCGCTGAGAAATGCGGGCGAATGCTGCGAAGACGTCACGGGATGAAGGCCCACCCGGGAGCGCGAGCGGGACGCCCGCACAACACTGGCAAAGCCTGGCAATCTCCTCCACTCGGCTCGACCGGCAACGGCGCCAGGGCTCCGCTTCGGCCGAGCCGCCGTTCCCGCCGGCAGGGCGGCCGGCTGCCCCATCCCAGGGAACTGAGCGGCACGTGACGGGACAGCATGCGGGCGAGACGCCCGCGCTCCCGGGGGGCTCCAGGACTCCGCTTCCGCCGAGCCCATGGCGTTCCTACCGGCAGGGTGCCGGGTGGCCCATCGCAGGGAAACTGAGCGGGATGGAACGGGAGTGCATGCGGGCGGGACGCCCGCGCTCCCGGGTGGGCCTGCTCCCATCACTCTTGCTTCTCGAAGGGGAACGCGCCGGCTTGCCGGGCCGCAGCCCTCCCATGCGCTCCCGGGTGGCGCCAGGTCTCCGCTTCGGCCGAGCCCGTGCCGTTCCCGCCGGCTGGGTGGCCGGGTGGCCCATCGCAGGGAACTGAGCGGCACGTGACGGGACAGCATGCGGGCGAGACGCCCGCGTTCCCGGGTGGACCTGCTCCCATCACTCTTGCTGCTTGAGGGGGCACGCGCCGGCTTGCCGGGTCGCAGCCCCCTACACGCAGCCGGGGTATTCCCTGCCCTGCAGGAGCACATAGTTGGGCTGGGGCCGGGTGTCGTCGGTCCAGCGGGAGCGGGCCGACATGTAGTGGACGGCCAGGCCGCGCCGGGAGGTGGTGGAACGGTTGGGCGTGGATCGATGCAGCAGCAGGCTGTGGTGAAAGGAGCAACCGCCCGCCGGCATGAGCAGCGGCGTTTCCCGGCCACGGTCCAGGACCTCGTCGGGCACCTGCTTGTCTCGCCGGTCTCGCACCACCCAGGGCTGACTGTGATCCAGAACGCCCTGACGGTGGCTTCCCGGAATCACATACATGGGTCCCTTTTCCAGGGTGACGTCGTCCAGCGCCGTCCAGCAGGTCACCAGGTCCATGGGCTCGATGGCGAAGTAGGCCGAGTCCTGGTGGTAGGGTTTCTCGACGCCCCCGGGCGGCTTCATGAAGCACTGGCTGTTGTAGAGCTTGATGTCGGGACCGATCATGGACTCCACGATGGACAGAATCCGGGGGTGGCCGGCATGAGCCAGAAATACCGGATCGTTATCGGCGGGGCGGTTCAGCTTGCGCACCGTTGCCAGCTCCACCCTCTCGGCGCCCGGCTCCAGCTCGATATCCTCCATCGGATATCCCGGAACGGCGCCGGAAATCAGATCCTCGGTCCGCTGCCTCACCCGCTGCACTTCTTCGGCTGTAAGCAGCCCCTCCACCACCAGGTAGCCCTGCTCCCGATACCGCTCGGCGTAGCTGCCGTTGTCCTTGCCCATGTCCTTGCCCTCGATTCCCGGTGATTTATCCCTTGCTGCCGTAGTCGATCTCCACGCTCATCTGCGCCAGGACCAGGGGTACCGCCAGGCGCGGGTTGCGCTTTTTCAGAACCAGTTCCAACCGGTTGAATCCGCACTTGAGGATGTCGGCCCGGAACGGCAGGTGGAGAAAGTCTCGACTGCCGAAGAGAGTGGGCTCCCGCCGGACCTCCTCCTTTTCCCTGGAAAGAACCACGCCGTTCAACCGGAACCGCAGATCGTCGTCATCCATTTGCTGTTCCAGGCGCATGACCAGCTTGGCCTTGACCGACTTGCCCTCGGCCGCGGCCGCCGGCACGTCATCGCCAACGAAAAACCGGATCCGAGCGGGTCCTCCCACCTTTTCCTGCTGAATCTTCAGCGGAAGTTGGGCCTTGGGGTGGGATCGCCGCCACAGGGAGCCGACCTGCTCATCGATGAGGTAGCGCTTGTCCCGGTGCTTCAACAGGCCGGGGTCTCCGATCTCCACCAGTGACTTGCGCCAGAGCTCCCGGTCCCACAGGGGAGCGTACCAATTGAAGAGATAGATCCCGTCCACGCCCTGTTTCCAGTAGTTCAAGGCCGTGGCCCGGGTCTGCTCCGCAGGATGATACAAGCCGATCTGTCCCAGCAGGGTGAGATCGCGACCTCCAACGAATTCCACGTATTCCTGCATGGACAGGTCGGATTCATGGCCCCGCGGGGTTCCCGCCGTCACCACGTCCAACAGGCCTTCCTCGATCCAGGTGGGGACGTCGAATCCCAGCTTGAAGGCAAGGTTGAAGGTGAAAGGGACCCTGGCGGCCAGTCGAAAGGGTTTGCCGCGACTCTCCGAGGCCCGGTCCACCAGGGCTCGCACCCTGCGAACCAGTTGGGTGATCAGGTGGCGGTTGCGATAGGCCTCCTCGGGCTTGAAAAAGGCCGGGTGCCGCAGGAAATCCAACTCGATGCCATCCAGATCATAATCCTGGACGATTTCTTCGATGACCTTGAACTTGTTTTGCCGTACCTGCTCATAGGCGAAATCGAATCCGGTGGCAAAACTGGGATGGACAGCGTCTCCCAGCAGCAGTTCCGGGTGAGCCCTCTTGTACTGGCTATAGAGATCGACGGCGTTCCAACCCTTGGGACTGTCGTGGGCATCGTTCATCCGCACGGTCACAAAGAACTGGATACCGATCTGGCGGCAGCGATCGGCCATGGCCTGAAAGTAGTCCTCCCGCTCCTTGAGAACGCTCTCCAGGCCCTGTATGAACCGAAGGCCCCCGGCACTCTGGAACCGCTTCAGGTTCTCTCCGTACATCTCGGCAGTCCTGGTTCTGAAGTAAAAGACGTCGGCTTCACCAACACTCCAGAACAGGGCATCCACCTGGGTCCCGATAAAGCGGTCCACCCCTTTCTCCAACAGCTCCCCGACTCCGGACACCCGCTGCAGGGTGTGGCCGTCGTCGTTGTAGACGATGCGGTAGTTGCAGTCAGGACGGTTTGCTCGGGATCGAGTAGCCCCCAGGACCGAGGATCCGGCCGACAGGGCTACCGCCGAATGGGAAAGGAACTTCCTTCGATTCATTCACTCCTCCAGGTCAGTGAGAAGCTGCTCCGCCGGTTAAAGCCGGGCCGCAGGGGGCTGCAGCTTCCAGGTCCGAATCCCGAGCGATCTTCAACCGAGGCAGCACCCGTGGGAAGCCCCTTCAACGCCACTGCCTGAGGCTGTCGTCCTCGATGGGCCGCAGGGGTGTGAAATCCCGGTGGTTCTGGAACCAGGGCCGTTCGGTGCCGGTGCAGGCGTTGCTGACGGCATTGTAAATCAGGTACATGATGGCCCGCCGCCAGGGCGAGACGTTGTTGGCCGAACCGTGGACCACGATGCTGTGGCAGAAGCAGACCGATCCGGCCGGACCGATCAGGGCCTCGATCCCGTTCTCCTCGGCCAGCCGGCGAAAGGTGTCCTCATCGATGTGGTAGAGGGAATACCCCTTGGCGTCCCGGTGGAGCTGGATCGAGTCCAGAAACCCGTCCCGATGGGAACCCGGCACCACCAGCAGGGGTGAGTTGACCGGGGTGCAGTCGTCAATGAAAACGGCCACCATCAGGCAGCGAGGTTCCGGCATGCCGTCCACCACGTGCCAGGCTCCGTAGTCCTGGTGCCAGTCCCAGGAAGCCCCTCCCGCCAGTCCCGGCTTGGGGTTGATGCGGCTCTGATGCAGGTAGACCTCTTCCTTCAGCAACTGCTGCGCCGGACCCAGCAACCGCGGCAACAGTGACAGCCGCCGGAAGGGCTCGGAGTAGAGGTGGGCGCCGAAGACCAGCCGGGCGGCCCGGGGGTTGTCCTTCTCGGGAACGACTTCCGGTCCCGGTCGGCTGAGAATCTCGGGCATCGCCTGCTGCAGGGAGGAAGCCTCGCGGCCGTCCAGCAAGCCCGGAAAAAACAGGTAGCCGCGGTCGTTGAACTCTTCGATCTGGCTCCGGGTCAGTTGCATGAATTCGTCTCGGGAGGCTTGGCTCCCGCCCCCTGGGCCGAGTCGGCAAACCCGCCCCCGGAGGCGTCCTCTTCAGCCAGCAGGACGGGAGCCTGCCGGTCGATGGATTGCTGGACCGCCAGAGCGACCGCCAGCGTGCGGGCGCCGTCAGCCCCGTCCACCAGCGGGGGTTCATGGCCCCGGACCACCCGGCAAAAGTGCTGCAGTTGCAGGACCAGCGGGTCCGCCGGGGCCACCTCTTGGCGAGTCCGGCTCAAGGGATGTTGCCAGCCGGCCCCGGACGGGTCCCCGTAGCGCCACAGCTCCATCCGGGGAAAGGCCAGGGCCCCCTCCGAGCCCAGAAAATGATAGCAGTTTTGGCTGGTGTGAAAATAGTAGGGGTTCTCTCCGCTGGAGATTTCGTAGGACCAGGGCGAGGGTGTGGCGTCGGAGGCGATGATGGAGCCCAGGGCGCCATCGGCAAAGGAAAGCGTGATGCTCAGGGTGTCCTCGACCTCCAACCCGCGGGCCATGGAGGCCGATTGGGCATACACCTGGCGAATCTCGCCGCAGATGTAGCGCAGAATGTCCAGCTCGTGAATGAGGTTGATCAGGATGGGACCGCCCTGCGGACGCCGGCAACGCCAATCCACCTGGAAATAGTCTGCCGGCTTCAGCAGGGCCCACATCATCGATGCGGCAATCAGCCGCCCCAGCGCACCGCCTCGAACCAGAGAGCGGGCTTCCCCGATCAACGGATTGTGGCGCCGGTGTTGGCCTACCAGGATCCGGCTGTCGGCTGCAGCGGCCACCTCCACGATGCTCCGGGCAGCGGGCAGTGTGTCGGCAACGGGCTTCTCGATCAGCAGGTCGACGCCCTTCCCGGCGCAGACCTGGGCCACGGCCAGGTGGGTTCCGCTGGGCGTGGCCACAATGGCCCCCTCGGGCTGCTGCTTCTCCAGCAGATCGGAAAGGTCCCGGTAAAAGGGGACTTCGAGCTCCTCGGCCACCGACCGGCGCCCGGGATCCGAATCGCAGATCCCGACCAGGGAGCACTCCGCCTGCCCGTGGACCAGCCGGGCGTGCTTGCTGCCGATCAGACCGGCGCCCACCACCGCCAACTTCACTGGTTCCATATTCGGTTGCTCGGCCTGGCCGGTGATGCCGGTTACCGTCCCTCGCTGGCATGACCGGCCCGTTTAGGCTTCAGGCGGGATTCAGGAAGTCGTGGACCACCTCTCCGTACCCCTCGGTGTAATCCTGCTCCAGGTAGTAGGCGCCGTAGTACTCCAGCGGCCTGAAGTCGGCCAGGTTGTAAGTGGGCGAGGGGTCGCACTGGATCACCCCATCCCCGGCCCTGCAGATGTGCACGTCCACGTCGGAGGTCACCTTGGCGCCGTCGATAAGCTGGAGCACGTCGGCCCCGCGGCCGTCCACCCGGGGAATCGCCTTGAGCCGCCAGGAGGGCGTGAGGTTGGGCAGCTCCTCCACCCGGGCCTCCCGGTGGAAGGTGGAACGGATGGCCAGCACCGAGGCCCCCGCCAGGCGGGTATCGGTGAAAGCCACCCGTTCATCCATGCCGCACTCGAATTCCGCAAACACCTTGGGGGTGCCGTAGATCTCGCGTCCCGCCGGGATGCTGGAGCGGGAATTCAGGAAGGCCACCGGAGCAAAATACCCGGTTTCTCCCCGGAAGGTACACTTGACCGTCAGCACGCTCTCGTCGAAGGCCCCGTAGCTGGAAGCCCAGGGGATCGAGATGCCGATGGCCACGCAGGTGCCGTCCTCGGCCGGTTCCAGGCAGGCGGGGAGCACGCGGTCCACGGCGGCGGTATCTGCCCGGAAGAACACGAACTGAAAGCGGGCGTTGCGATAGCGCACCGGGGGCGGGGGATAGTAGGGAGAAAAGGCCGGCATGCTGGTGATTTGATCCATGGGAATCGTCATGGCTGGCTCCTGCGGAAGGAAGTCGTTTCAGGGCATGATGTTGGCGGACCTTCGAGGGCCGGATCTTATCCCATCCTTCGGAACCGGCGCAAACCCGGGCGGGGCGGGGCGCCGGTCCCGCAGTCAGGAAAAACAGAGTTATCCACGAAGTCACACGTAAGGACAACGAAGGGCCACTAAGGGGTTGAAGGAGGATCGGAGGGGATCCGCCAAGGGTCGGAACGGCCAGAGCGCAAAGGGGACGTTGTTGAATTACTGGAATTCAGGTACCGGGGATCCAAGTTATTCCAGTAATTCAACAACGTCCCCTGCTCCTCCCACCCGGGAGCGCGGGCGTCCCGCCCGCACAAGTGCACAGGGGAGCCTTCCTGGGTTAGAATGCGGCCGGCAGGAACGGCAGCGGGTGGATGGCCATCCCGCCGGAAGAGAGGCCCATGACATCCATTACCGACGTAAAGGCCAGGGAGATCCTGGATTCGCGGGGGAACCCGACGGTCGAGGCCACGGTGGTCCTGGAAGGCGGAGCCACCGGAAGCGCGGCCGTGCCCTCGGGAGCCTCCACCGGCGAGCACGAAGCCGTGGAGCTCAGAGACGGGGACCCCCGCCGCTACCTGGGCAAGGGCGTGCAGCAGGCGGTGGCCAACGTCAATCAAAGCATCGCCGGCGCGCTGCTCGGCCTGGATGCCTGCCGGCAGGTGGAAGTCGACCGCCAGATGCTGGAGTTGGACGGGACGCCCAACAAGGCAGACCTGGGCGCCAACGCCCTGCTGGCGGTATCGCTGGCCGTGGCCCGGGCCGCCGCCCAGGCCTGCGGCGAACCCCTCTACCGTTATCTGGGAGGCGTCAATGCCCGGCTGCTGCCGGTGCCCATGATGAACATCCTCAACGGCGGATCCCATGCCGACAACAACGTCGACTTCCAGGAGTTCATGGTCATGCCCGTGGGAGCCTCCCGGTTCAGCGACAGCCTGCGCATGGGCGTCGAAGTCTTTCACCACCTGAAGCGAGTGCTCTCAAAACGGGGATACGGCACGGCCGTCGGCGACGAGGGAGGCTTCGCCCCCAACCTCAAGAGCAACGAGGAGGCTGTTGAAGTCATCCTGGAGGCAGCCGCCCAGGCCGGCTTCAGCCCGGGGGAGGACCTGCTGATCGCCCTGGATCCGGCCTCCAGCGAGTTCTACCAAGAGGGGCGCTACTGCTTCAGGAAGTCGGACGGGTCCGAGAAGACCGCCGAGCAGATGGTGGAATTCTGGGAGAACTGGGTGCGCCAGTATCCCATCGCCTCCATCGAGGACGGCCTGGCCGAGGACGACTGGGAGGGATGGGCCCTGCTCACCGAAAGGTTGGGAGCCAAGGTGCAACTGGTCGGGGACGATCTCTTCGTCACCAACACCCGGCGGCTGGAACAAGGCATCCGCAGCAAGGTGGCCAACTCCATCCTGGTCAAGGTCAACCAGATCGGGACCCTGACCGAGACCATCGAAGCCGTCGAGCTGGCCAAGACCCACCACTACTCGGCCGTCATCTCCCACCGCTCCGGAGAGACCGAGGACACCTTCATCGCCGACCTGGCGGTGGGGTTGAACACCGGCCAGATCAAGACCGGCTCCGCCAGCCGCACCGACCGCATCGCCAAGTACAATCAGCTTCTAAGGATCGAGGAAGACCTGGGCGCGGAAGCCCTTTTCCGAGGAAAGTCCTTCAGGAAGGGTTGAGACACTCCAGACTGGGTTTGGCTTCGGAACAGTCTTCGGAGAAAGGATAAGGACGCTCGTCGTGGCCGACGCCCGGACAAGGGCGGGCGGGACGCCCGCGCTCCCGGGAGGACCTCCTCCCATCCCTCTTGCCGCTCAAGGGCACGCGCGCCGGTTTCCAGGCCGTAGCCCGTCCCGATGCGTCAGATCCGTCCCGCTTCGCGGCCCTTCGTCGTTCTTCGTGTTCCTTCGTGGATAACTCTTTTCGCTATTCGCAAGAGGCCGCCTACTTCCTCCCCGGCCGCCGCCCGATCACTCCCTCTTCCTGCAATCGGTCCAGCTCCGCCTCGCTGAAGCCCCAATCCTTCAGGGCCTCCCGGGTGTGCTCGCCGGGCTTGGCCGGAGAGCGCTGGATGCGGCTGGGGGTGCGGCTGAAGCGCGGCGCCGGCGCCGGCTGCGGCACACCCTCCACCTCCACGAAGGTCTGTCTCTCCCGGTTGTGGGGATGCCGGGGGGCCTCGCCCATGTCGAGAACCGGGGCGAAGCAGGCGTCGCTGCCTTCCAGAAGCTGCCGCCACTCTTCCCGGGTCCGGGTGCGAAGGATTTGGGCCAGGCGCTCGCACATTCGCGGCCACTTCGACCGATCCTCCAACTCCTGCAGATCTTCCTCCGCGGCTCCGATCCGTTGCAGCAGTCCGGCCCAGAACTTGGGTTCCACCGGACCGATGGCGATATACTCTCCGTCCCTGGTCTGGTATGCCCGGTAGTTGGGAGCACCGCCGTCCAGGGTGTTGTCGGCTCTGCCATCGGTCCACTGGCCGGCCGCCCGCAGGCCGTAGACATAGGTCATCTGGGAGGCCGCGCCATCCACCATGGCCGCGTCGATCACCTGCCCCTTGCCCGAAGTCCTGGCTTCCAGCATTCCGGCCACCAGGCCCAGGGCCAGGTAGGCCCCGCCGCCGCCGAAATCCCCCACCAGGTTGAGGGGCGGCACCGGCGGGCCGTCCCGCTCTCCGATGCCGTGCAGGGCCCCGGTCAGGGCGATGTAGTTGATGTCGTGGCCGGCGGCCTGAGCCAGAGGGCCCTCCTGCCCCCACCCGGTCACCCGCCCGTAGACCAGCCGGGGATTGCGGGCCAGGCAGTCGTCGGGCCCCAGCCCCAGGCGCTCCATCACCCCGGGGCGGAATCCCTCGATCAGGGCGTGACTGCCGGCGATGAGCCTGAGCGCCACCTCCCTGCCCTCCCCGTGTTTCAGGTCGATGGCCACCGATCGCCTGCCCCGGCACAGCAGGTTGTAGCGATGCTCCATGAGTATCCCCAGGTGGGACTCCTCCACGCGGTCGATGCGCAGCACCTCGGCACCCATGTCCGACAGCAGCATGGCCGCCATCGGCGCCGGCCCGATGCCCGCGAATTCAACGATCCTGTAGCCTGACAAGACTCCCATGAGCCTGCTTTCGCCTTTCTCTAATCCCGGCCAAGGCCGCGTCACCCTACCTCGGCAGCGGTCTCCAGCGGATGGCCTGCATGCGGGCCGGGAGGTACTTTCCTTTGCGCTCCCCCACGATGGACAGGATCATGCCCGGCTTTCCGTCGGCCAGTTCGGGGGGGAGTACACAACTGGCGGAATACCCGGGTTTGGTCACATGGTCATTGATGTACCACATGCCCTTGAGCGTCTGTCCCTCCTTTGGAAAGCTGCGCCGCCGGCTTTCCTCAAAGGTGAACACCCCGCCGTCGGCGTCCTTGAGGGCGGTCAACACTTCCTTCCAGTTGGGAGCCGCCACGGTGTTGAGGTAGTACAGTTCCTCTTCCCAGGTGTAGCCTCCGTCCCGGCTGACCTTGGCCCGCTCGCCTCCGTGCAGAGCCGGCAGGCGGTGAACGTACATCAGGACAATGCGGCCGTCGGGGAGCTGGACGGCCGACCCGTGCATCTCGTCCAGCAGGTGGGTCACCGCCCGGGGGTTCTTCCAGGTGATGCCACCATCGTCGGAATCGGCCATCAGCAGGTTCTTTTCGTAGGAGCTCAAGCGGTTGCGGTGGTGATCGTAATAGCTGGTGGCCCACTGCCAGAGCCGCCAGGGGGACTCGTTTCTGTAGAACTTCTCCCACTCGCCCGGGGCTCGGGAGGGATTGTGGCGGGCCACCGCCAGCAGGCGCCCGGAATCGAGCTGAATGAGGGCGGGTTCCCCTCCCGGAACAATGGGGGTGCCCTCCGACCAGGTCCGGCCGCCGTCCTCGGACCGATAGGCGTAGACCGTGTGGGGAACTCCCGGGCGGGGATGGCCAATGGGCCAGACCAGGGTCCCGTCCTTCATCTGAGTCACCGGACCCGCCTGAGAGCCGGTTACCGGGATGAATCCCAATGCCGACCAGGTGCTCCCCTCGTCCTCGGAGCGGTACACCCTCAGCCCGCCCGGCTCGCGGGTGGCGTTGAGAAAGGCGCCGTCGGGAAGCACCGCCAGCAGCGTCTTGCTGGCGTGGATGATTTCCCAACTGCGCCCCCCGTCCCGGGTGACGGCCACCACCCCGTCCTTGAGCCCGGCATAGATGGCCCCCTGCCGGGTAACCGTCAGGTTGGCTTGAGGATCGGCAAAGAAATCCTCCTGGTCCCCCCAGGGAATCCAGACCCGCTCCGCTGGAAGCTGGTGGACTCGCCCCCGGCGGGAATAGGTCACGGCCTGAAGATCGCGGTGCATGACCGGATGGACCACAAAGATGTAGTCCTCCAGCCCGATCGGCGCTCCCGAGCGGGAGCGAACTCGTGCGCGAAACTCCCCAACCCGCTCGAAGGGATAGCTCAACTTGCGTTCCTCATACCCGGCCGGCACCGGCTCCTGCAGGCGCCTTTCCAGGATGCCCGCTCCCTCCAGGGTCTCGACGTTCAGCCTCACTCCCCCGCTCCAGGGGGACCCGCTGCTGTTGTAGCTGGCCAGAACCAGTTCCAGCGGCTCGTCCACCAGGTGAAGCATGGGCGGCTGGCGGCGTCCCGCCAGCACCGCTTCCACCGGATAACGCGTCCGGAACTCGGAAGCCTGCGGTCCCTCTTCGAGCTGAACGGCGTCCACCCAGGCCCTGCCGGGCTCCTGGCCGCCAACCACCAGGTCGACCACCCCATTTGAGACCAGGTGCTCCACCACGAAGGTAAACCGGTAACGTTTCCAGTCCCCGGATACCTCCATGGCTTCACTTTGGGCGTCGGGGCCCGAAAAGGACAGGTATTGACCTTCGGAAGCCGCCGGGTCGGGCTTTCTCCAATCCAGCGGCCGGGTCCACAGGCACAGCCTCACCCAGGCGGCTGGAACCTCGCTCCGCACATAAGCCGAGAGGGTGTAGACCTGGCCGCCCCGGACCGGGACCACCGGCGAAGTCAGATGTCCCACGAAGGCGTCTCCGGCCGGGTCCAGAGTGACCTGGGCGGCGTGGTCGCCCTCCACCGCCTCGACTGCCACTCTTCGGGGCGGCCAGTTCCCGGGCTGCTGGTGGCTGGCGGCCAGGTTGATGGTGAGGGGGTTGAGGATGTCTCCCCAGTTGCCGGGCTGGCGGGGCTCTTCGCCCAAGGGGAGCTCGAAGCTGGCGTTGGGCAGCAGATTCACGGCCCGGATGGCCCCTTGCGCCGAATCGGGGGCGCCATTCGGGTTCGTGACGCGGCAGGCCAGCGTAGCCGCCAGCAGGCCGGTCAGCCCCGCCATGGCAATCATTGGACGAATCAAGTGCATTCGGGATCTCCTCGCTCCGCCCGCTCCGCGGGCAATATCCAGCTCAGTGTGTCAACCCTGTTTCCGGTTTGCATCTACCGATAGTCCACCTGCAGTTCCAGCTTCTCGACGAACAGGGGGGCGTCGGCTTGCGGCGACCGGCCGGTCACGCGTATTCCCACCAGGTTGGTGCCCACGGCGAACTGATTCGGATCCAAGCCCGGAAACACCAGCCATCCGTCCTCTACAACCGGTTCCTCCAGCAGCAGGTTGTTGATCCTCACCTCGATCCGCTTTGCGATGTCTTCCAGCGGTGAGGCGTTGTAGAGGTGGTTGATACGCTTGAAGAGGGCGATCAGGGCTCTGGGCATCCGCTTCGGCCCCGGTGGCTCGGGCTTCACCGAGGTTCTCATTTTCTCGATGTGGGGACCGGCCGCGGCGTCGTGGAGAATGAGTCGTAAACTGATGTCCCGGATGTTTCTAGCTTCCCGCCCCAGAGGATCGGCTACCGATAGCTTCAAGAGGGTGTCGGCCTTCCCCTGGTCATCCAGCGCGGCCGGCAGTTGGGCCAGCATGTTGGTATTGAGAAAGAAGCGCGGCGTCTCCCATCCGACCGTCCCGGGAGCGCCGCTCCCTCCTCCGCCGCGGCGCTGCACCACGAAGGTCTTGTCCTTGCGGCGCAGCATCTCCGGATCGCCGATCTCCCGGTAGAGGCGGCGGTGCACCGGCGCCATCCTGTAATCGTGCAGCAGCGCGCCGATTCGGTCCGCGTCCTCCTTCATGGCATAGGTCCAGTTGAAGCAGTAGATCCCGTCCACCCCCTGTTGCCACCAGTTGGCGAACACGCCGCGCAACACCTCGATGGGAGGCCAGTCGTAGCCGTCGGAGGTATGGTGTTCGTCCGAGCCCCCCAGCAGCTTGATGGGGGTTCCGGCCGTAAGCCGGCGATAGGCCGCCACGTCGCCCTCGTAGGATCGGCAGCCCAGCGCAATGATGTCGAGCAACTGCCGGCTGGTCCAGGTCTCGATATCGATGCCGTCGATGCGGCAGCCCTCGATGCTGGCCGGCAGCCGGGCAGCCAGCAGGATGGGTCGCCCCCTCCGTTCGGCCGCTTCCAGGGTCAAGGCTCGGACCTTGCTCATGAAGTCCGTGAGATGGTGCCGGTACTTCCACTGTTGGCCCAGGGGCAGCGTGATCGGACCTCGGGCAAAGTCGATCTCGATCCCGTCGAAATCGTAGTTTTCAACCACCTCGCGCAGAATGCTCAACTTGTAGTCGCGGATCTCCTGGTTGCGAAAGTCCCAGAAAATCTTGCGGTCCGGGGCCCAGGGCCCGGCCAGCAGCCACTCCGGGTGGCGTTGCTTCATCGGAATCTCCCGGGTCACCACCAGGTCGTTGTCCGAGCCGTTGACCCGGTAGGAGTAGAAGGCCTCCAGACCCCGCTCCCTGGTGGCCTCCAGGAAGATCCGCATGATGTCGACGCCCTCCTCCACCCACTTCCGGTAGCCCTCCTGGTCGTAGAGGGGCATCACCTTGCTGGGATAGGGCGACTGGTGGCCTTCGCCCCAGTTCCACCAGATGCTGTCGATCTGGCTCTCCGGATCGTCGGCGAAGGTGAAGCTCAGCTTCACCAGGTCACTGGGAGGGATGTTGGCGAATTTGAGGTCCCCGTGGATGGCGTCGAAATTGACCACCACCCGCCGGCGCCGCTCGATCTGGGCCAGGTGTTGGGGGGACAGGACGAATCGATCGCTGTCATCAACCGCGGCCTCCTCGGCCGGCCGGCAAGCCGTCGCACAAAAAAAGGCCGCCAATACCAACGCGGCCAGGATACCTCTCGGTCTCACTCCGGTTTGCGTGTCCATGGGAAGGGCTCCAGGGGGTGCCCGCGTGGCCGGCCGAAAATTGTCGGAAACGGCCTTGCGGCTAAAGGAAATGAATCTTTCGGCCTGAGTTGGCTCGCCGGATTCACTCGGCCGATGAGGGGGAATCGCCCAACCGCTTGAATCCGTGCTTCTTCAGAAACTCGCGGGTGGCGACATGAATCCTGAGGAGCTCGGCCCGGCTGAAGCGACCGTGCTTCCCCCCGGGAATGGTCACCAGTTGGTTGGGGACTCCGGACTCATCCAATGCCCGGTGCAGGCGAACGGCATGGTCGTAGGGAACCACCCTGTCGGCGTCCCCGTGGATGGTCAGCACCGGCGGCAGTCCCGGCCGGACGTAGCCCAGAGGCGAGACCCGCCTGGCGATTTCATGGCGGTCGCTCTGGCTGCCCAACCAGGTCACGGCGTAGGACTGCATGTTCTCGCCTTCCAGCAGGTCATCGACGTCGGTGATCCCGAACCAGTTCACGATGGCGGCCACCTTGAGCTCCTCCCTGCCCAGACAGCGCCGGTCCAGACTCGAGGAAGCCGGCAGCATCCCGGTGATCAGGGAAAGATGGCCCCCCGCCGACCTTCCGGTGAGCACGATCCTGTCGGTGTCGAAGTTGTATTTCTCGGCGTTCCGGATGACCCAGCGCAGGGCACAGCGGGTGTCCTCGACGGCAGCCGGCGCCAACGAGACCCTGGCCAGGCGGTATCCCACGTTGACCACGGCCCAGCCCATCTCCAGATAGGGCAGGAAATGGAGCGGGCGGACACTCTTGTCGCCCGCGACCCAGCCCCCGCCATGAATGTAGACCACCGTGGGCGTTGGCGACGTCGCCCGCCACGGCCGGTAGACATCCAGCTTGGACTCCCAGTTGTCGGCCACCAGGTAGGTGATGTCGGTCCTGACGATGTAGCGACTGAACAGAGTTGCCGCCCAGCTTTCCGTTGGCGAAACTTTCTCCCCGCCCCAGGCCTGTGGAGCAAGCGCCAACAGAACCACCAGCGCCAGAACGCTTCTCAAACGATTGGAATCCAACATCCATTACCTCCCCTCAGGGCTGTGGATATCTCTTTTCCTTCCCTGCCCGTGATCAGGCAGACAGGTTCCAGACGCGGGCCGCATTCAGTCCCAGGATCTTCTCCACATCCTCCGGACTGAAGAAAGTCATCTTCTCCCGGACCAGGGCCAGCTCCTTGGCCAGGGTGGGCCGCTCGTAGGCGGCTCGAGAAGCGCCAGGGTATCCCGTCCCCCACAGCAACTGGTCTGCTCCGAACTCCTCGTAGACCCTTCGCACCCAGGAGAAGGCTTCCCGGAACGGATACTCGGCTCCGGAAACCGAGGTGAGCTCGGAGACCTTGACCCAGACGTTGGGGTACTTGGACAAGGCCAGCAGCTTCTTGAACTCGGGGGTGGGATCCTCCACGGTCAGATCGATCTGGGAGAGATGGTCGACGCAGACCTTCACCTCCGGGTGCCGGCTCACCATCTCCTCCAGCTTGGGGAGCTGCCGGGTGGAAATATAGAAGTTGAAGACCGCACCCAGTTGGGCGGCCTGCGTCCAGAGCCTGTCGGTGTCGGGATGGTTGAGCCAGCCGTCGCCCCCCTTGGCGCCGTCCAGGTAGTAGATGGGGCTGAAGCGCATTCCCGAAAAGCCATGCTCCTTGACCCAATACTCGAGCCGGTCGGCCACCTTGGGATCGGTGGGGTCGATGAGGCCATGGGCCCGAACGCGGTCCGGGTGGGCCTTGAGGCTGTCGGCCACGTAGGAATTGTCCCATCCGTGATAGATCACCTGCACCAGGATGCTGTGAGTCACGCCGTTGCGGTCCATGTCCTCGATGAGCATCCCGGTGGTGCCTTCGGCGGGAATGTCGGCGTATTTGAAGTCGGGAAGGTAGGGGTGCGGGAAGGGATAGCGGACGGGATCGTTGGCCCACACGTGCATGTGGGTGTCGACCACCGGGAGCCGCGCGGGAGCCGGCGGCTCCTCTTCGGGACGGCACCCCGGAGCCAAGACCGCACCGGCCAAGCCCAGCGCCGCCGCGCAACGGCCGGTGGATTCCAGGAACTCGCGCCGGTTGACGGGTTGCACCAGGTCGTCGCTCCTCATGTCCCCTCCCCGACCGAACCCATTTGAAAAGACCCTGTCGACTTCACCCCGGCTATTGAACCCCTCCGGACGTCCCGGCCGCCGCCACCTGCCGGCGCGGCAGATAGTCGACCCGGACCTCGACTTTCTCGAGTGTCATGGCCGAATCGTCCGCCTTGCGGTCCTTCGCCAGAATGCCGATCAGGTTCTCCCCCACGGCAAACAGATCGGGATCGGGGCTGAAGACGACCCAACCTTCCTCCACTTTGCCCTCGCCCACAAGCACCCCATTCACCCGCACTTCCAGGCGGGTTTCGATCCCCGCCCGCGGAGGTGAGGTGTACAACTGCGGGAGGGTCCAGAAAGGATTGACCGGCGCCTTGCCGATGGTTTGCTCCGCAGGCAGATTGCCGGTCCCCGGGTCCGACAGCAGCAACGCCAGGGTCAGATCCCCGATCTGGTCGACATGGTCGGAGAGGCGGTCCCCGACCCGCAGCCTGACCAGGGTGTCCACCCGCCCGGAATTGCTCAGAGTCGCCGGCAACTGGGCCAGCATGTTGGTGTTCTGGTAGGCAAAGCGGGGGGTCTTCCACTCGTGCACGTTGGGTCCCCCGGAGCCGCCCCCGCCCCTGCGCTGAACCACGAAGGTCTTGTCCAGGAATCGAAGGGTCTCGGGGCTTCCCAGTTCCTTGTAGGCCTGCTGGTAGACCTGGATTCGATCGGAGTCGTCGAAATAGGCCTGGTGGACGAACATCCCGGTCTTTTTCCTGACTTCCGGAGAGGCGGTGCCCCAATTGAAGGCCTGCAAGCTGTCGATGCCCTGCTGCCACCAGTTGGACACCACACCCCGCAACACCTCGATGGGAGGCCAGGAGTAGCCGTCGGAACAGTGATGGTCGTCCAGGGTGGCGTAAATCTTGATGGGCTTGTCCCCGACCAGGTGGCGGAAACGCTCGATCTCGAGCTCAAGGGACCGCACTCCCAGGACCAGGATGTCCACCAGGTTCTGCTGAACCCAGGTGGCCACGTCCAGGCCGTCGAAATGGCAGCCCACCAGGGTGTCGGGAATCCGGGCCGCCAGCAGGAAGGGGCGGCCGCGCCGCTCCTCCTCCTTCAGGGTGATGGCCCTCAGGTCGCGCAGGAACTGGCTGATCGCCCGCCGGTTGGCCCACATCCGGCCGGCAGGCAGGTTGCTGGGTCCGCGGGCGAAGTCCACCTCCAGGCCGTCGAAGTCGTAGTCCTCGACCAACTCCCGCAGAACGCTCAACTTGCGGGCCCGCGCCCCCGGAACGGCGAAATTCCACTTGGCGTTGCCCCATTCGTCCTTCACCACCCAGTCGGGGTGGGCTTCGGCGAATTCCTTGCCGAACTCGGTGTGGCTGGTGCCGTTGCTGATCCGGTAGGAATAGAAGCACTCGATCCCGCGCTTCTTGGTTTCCTCCAGGTAGACCTTGGCGATATTGATCCCTTCATCGGCCCATCGATAGATGGTCTCGACGTTGCCGCCCATGTAGGGCCCCTTGGCCAGGGGGCTGTCCCGGGCGGTCATGGGCCGGGCCTTCATGGGGAACAACTGGTCCAGGCACCACCACTGTCCGTCGATCTGGCTGCCGGGCTCATCGGTGAACCCCAGCTCGTAGGTCATCAGATTGTCGATGCTCACCTGGCGCTGGATGGCCGCCAGCAGTCCGTCCGCCGGATGGTTGACCACGATTCTCCGCTTGGCCTTGACCGCGGCGACGTGCTCGGCAGACAGCTTGAATTCCCCGTCCGCCGCCTCGTGGCTCTGTACGGGAACCAGAACCAGGCCGGCAAGCAGTCCGACCGCGGTCAATGCACCCGGGGCTCGGCGGCCCTTGGCCGGCCGGCGGCGCCGGTCTTCGGCAGCATCAGTCGGTTTCTCGATCATGGCAATGAACCTCCAATTCAGCAACGAGTCACAGATGACTCATACCCTTTTCGGGGTTCTGTTCCAACCCCTCTCGCGCTCCTGCAAGATCGCAAGAATCGACAATACCAAGCGGCCGCGTCCCGGCCGTCAAGGACCACATGCCTACCAACCGGCGGAGGCTCGAGCCTACTTCCGCCGCGAGTCCCGGTACAACTGAATATATTCTTCGACCGAGGTTGCGGCGATGGTTTCGGCGATGACCTCCAGGGGCAGGTCCTCCAGCTTTCTGAAGCGCACGCAGGACTTGCCCATATCCAGTTTCTTGCCGCTGGCCCTGAACTT
>JAPOZE010000536.1 GCA_026706225.1 Acidobacteriota bacterium | reverse complement strand
GACGGCGGCTTCTACTACCACCTGTCCGAGCTGGAGACGGCCCTCCGCTACGGCATCCATCCGGTGATCGTGGTAAACGACAACCATTCCCTCAACCAGGAGACCGAGATTTACGCCAGCGCCTACGGCGGGGTGCAGCGGGAGGGGTTGGAGATGTGGCAGTTCAGGGACCTGAACATCGCCGCCATGGCCGAGTCCCTGGGTTGCCGGGGCATCAGGGTGGAGCAGCCCGAGGGGGTTGTCCCCGCGCTGGAGGAGGCCCTGCAGGCCGACCGCCCGGTGGTGCTGGATGCGGTCACCGACATGGAGGCTCTGGCTCCCGATCCCTGGGGGTGAGGAGAATCGACTCTTGTCCACCATCAGAAATATCGCGGTGCTGGGGCTGGGAACCATGGGGCATGGCATCGCCCAGACCTTTGCGGTGGGCGGCTGCCGGGTCAGGGGCTACGACCAGTCGCCCGAGGTACGGGGGTCGGTGGCCGGCCGAATCGAGCAGAACCTGAGGACGGCTGCCCAAGCCGGTTTCGGGGAGGAGATGGCCATTGCACCGGCGCTGGCTCGCTTCTGCGTTTGTGAAACCGAGGCGGAAGCGGTTCAGGGGGCCGAGTTCGTGGTGGAGGCGGTTGCCGAGGACCTGGAGGTCAAGCGGCAGCTTTTCAGCCGGATCGAGTCCCAGGTTTCGGCCGAAACCATCCTGGCCAGCAACACTTCCAGTTTCCCCATCTCGGACATTGCCGCTGATCTGAGCCGTCCCCGGCGAGCCCTGATCACCCACTGGTTCAATCCTCCCCACATCGTGCCGCTGGTGGAGGTGGTTCCGGGGGAGAAGACCGGGGCCGAGGCCGTCGAAGCGACCCTGGCGCTGCTGCGACAGGCTGGGAAATCCCCGGTGCAACTGAAGAAGGAAGTTCCGGGCTTTCTGGTCAACCGCATCCAGATTGCCATGCTGCGGGAGATCCTGGACCTGCTGGACCGGGGAGTGGCGGATCCCGAGGAGATCGATCGGGCGGTGAAGAGCACCATCGGTTTTCGGCTGGCCGCCATCGGCCCGCTGGAGGTCATCGACTTCGCGGGCCTGGATGTGACCGCCAGCGTGTTCCAGAACCTGGTGGCGGACGTCCGATCCGACCGAGAGCTTCCGGCGGCGCTGGAGCAGGCGGTCCGGTCGGGCCGTTTCGGAGTCAAGAGCGGAGAGGGAATCTACCGCTACACCCCGGAGGCGGTGCAAGCGAAGGTGTCGGAGCGAGACCGCCGTTTTCTGGCGCTGCTGCGACTGTTCCACCAGGGATCGGAGCCCCCCGACGCAAACCGCGCGCAGGGGATCAGCAAGCAACCAACGAGCGAACCATGAAGATTCGAGAGGGAACACGGGTGCTGGTGACGGCCGGAGCCTCCGGGATCGGCCGCAGGATTGCGGCTGCCTTTCTGGGGCAGGGGGCCGGGGTGCATGTTTGTGATGTTTCCGGAGAGCGAGCCGAGGACCTGCTTCGGGAGCTTCCGGGAGTGGGATTCACCCGGGCCGACGTGGCTGTCCCCGCTGACGTGGAGCGAGTCTTCGCCGACCTGGCGGCTCGTTTGGGCGGTCTGGACGTGCTGATCAACAATGCCGGCATTGCCGGCCCCACCGCGCCGGTGGAGGAGGTGAGCCCGGAGGACTGGAGCCGGACCCTGGACGTCAACATCACGGGTCAGTTCCTCTGCGCCCGGCTGGCCGTGCCCCTTCTGAAGCAGGCGGGAGGCGGCTCCATCATAAACCTTTCCTCGGTGGCCGGCCGGCTGGGGTATCCGATGCGAACCCCCTACGCTGCCTCCAAGTGGGCCGTGGTGGGCTTTACCCAGAGCCTGGCCATGGAGGTGGGGCCTCACGGGATCCGGGTGAACGCCCTGCTGCCCGGCATGGTGGAGGGGGACCGCATCCGCTCGGTCATCGCCGCCAAGGCGGCGGCCATCCAAAAGACCTATGAGGAACTGGAGGCGGAGCACTTCAGGCAGGTCTCGCTTC
>JAPOZE010000553.1 GCA_026706225.1 Acidobacteriota bacterium | reverse complement strand
GATCGGGGCTGTAAACCACCCAACCCTCCTCCACCCTGCCCTCGGCCAGCAGCGCCCCGTTCACCCGCACCTCCAGGCCGTCTTCAACCCCCCGCCTAGGGGGCGAGGTATACAACTGGGGGTTGTTCCAGAACGGATTGATCGACGCCCTGTCGATGGTCTGTTCCGCCGGCAATCCACGGGTCGCGGGATCCGAAAGCAGAAGGGCCAGGGTCAGACCCCCGATCTGCGTGGCCTGATCGGCGACGCGGTCCCCGACCCGCAGCCGAATCAGGGTGTCCGCCTTCCCGGAATTGTCCAGCGGCGCCGGCAACTGGGCCAGCATGTTGGTGTTCTGATACGCAGAGCGGGGTGTCTTCCACTCGTGCACGTTGGGTCCCCCGGAGCCGCCTCCTCCCCTGCGCTGCACGACAAAGGTCTTGTCCAGATATCGAAGAGTTTCGGGGCTGCCCAGTTCCTTGTAGGCCTGCTGGTTGACCTGGACCCGATCGGAGTCGTCGAAGTAGGCCTGGTGGACGAACATCCCGGTTTTTTCTCTGACTTCCGGCGAGGCGACGGCCCAGTTGAAGGCCTGCAGGGCATCGATGCCCTGCTGCCACCAGTTGGCCGCCACACCCCGCTGGACCTCGATGGGCGGCCAGGAGTATCCGTCGGTGCAGTGATGATCATCCAGAGTGGCATAGATCTTGATCGGCTTGTTGCCGATCACGTGACGGAAACGCTCGATCTCGAGCTCATAGGACCGCACTCCCAGGACCAGGATGTCCACCAGGTTGTCTTGAACCCAGGTCTCTACGTCCAGGCCGTCAAAATGGCAGCCGACCAGGGTATCGGGGATCCGGGCCGCCACCAGGAAGGGTCGTCCGCGCCGCTTCGCCACCTTCAGGGTAACGGTTCGCAGATCGCGGAGGAACTGGCTCACTGCCCGCCGGTTGGCCCACATCCGGCCGGCAGGCAGGTTGTTGGGCCCGCGGGCGAAGTCCACCTCCAGGCCGTCGAAGTCGTAATCCTCAGCCAATTCCCGCAAGATGCTCAGCTTGCGGGCCCGCACCTCCGGGACGGCGAAATTCCACTTGGCGTTGCCCCATTCATCCTTCACCACCCAGTCGGGGTGAGCCTCGGCAAACTCCTTGCCGAACTCGGTGTGGCTGGTGCCATCGCTGATCCGGTAGGAATAAAAACACTCGATTCCGCGCTTCTTGGTTTCCTCCAGGTAGACCTTGGCGATATTGATCCCTTCCTTTTCCCACCGATAGATGGTCTCGACGTTGCCGCCCATGTAGTAGCCCTGGGCCAGGGCGCTGTCCCGGGCGGTCATGGGCCGAGCCTTCATGGGAAACAACTGGTCCAGGCACCACCACTGCCCGTCGATCTGGCTGCCGGGCTCATCGGTGAACCCCAGTTCGTAGGTCATCAGATTCTCGATGCTGACCTTGCGCTGGATAGCCGCCAGCAGGCCGTCGGCCGGATGGTTGACCACGATTCTCCGCTTGGCCTTGACCGTCGCGATGTGTTCGGGAGAGAGCTGGAATGCCCCATCCGCCGCCTCTTGGCTCTGCACGGGAACCAGAAACAAGCCGGCAAGCAGCCCGGCCGCAGTCAGTGCACCCAGGGCCCGGCGGCTCTTGGCCAGCCGGCGGCGTCGGTCTTCGGCAGCATCGGTCCGTCTCTTGATCATGGCAATGAGCCTCCAATTCAGCGACAAGTCACAGATGACTCCCCCGTTTTCGGGGATCTGTCCCAACCCCTCTCGCGCTCAAACAGGGTCGTACCCATCAACGATCCAGGCGGCCGCGGCCGGGCGGTCAAGGACTGCATGTCGACCCACCCGACATCGGCCCGTACCCTACTTCCGTCGCGAGTCTCGGTACAACTGAATATACGCCTCTACCGAGGTTGCGGCGATGGTTTCGCCGATGACCTCCAGGGGCAGGTCATCCAGCTTTTTGAAGCGCACGCAGGACTTGCCCATATCCAGTTTCTTGCCGCTGGCCCTGAACTT
>JAPOZE010000340.1:15786-19760 GCA_026706225.1 Acidobacteriota bacterium | reverse complement strand
ATGCGGGCTACACATCCAGGTTCTTCACCTCGAGGGCGTTGTCTTCGATAAACCGGCGGCGAGGCTCGACGGCATCTCCCATGAGTATGGTGAAGACTTCATCGGTTTCCACCGCGTCTTCGATCCGCACCTGCAGCAGCGAGCGTGCCTCCGGATCCATGGTGGTTTCCCACAGTTGCTCCGGATTCATCTCGCCCAGTCCCTTGTATCGCTGAATCTGAAATTCCTTTTTCCCCAGTGCAATCACGGCGTCCAGCAGTTCGTCTCGACTGGCCAGTTCGACCCTGGAATCGTTCTTGCCGTCGATCACGAAGGGAGGCTGATCGACTTCCTCGAAGGTGCGCTTGAGGTTCACGGCGTTCTTGAACTCGGGAAGGGTGACGAACTGAAGGTCGACCTCCCTGCCTGCGGCGCCGTTGTCGGTTCTGGCGGGGATGACCAGCTTGAAGAGGCTGTGTTCCGGATCCCGGACGACCTTGGGCTGGTAGCCCAGATCCTGGATTGGCCCCAGCAGACCGGTAAGAAAGGCCTCATCCCGAAGCTGTCTCCTGTTGTGCAGGCCGCCCTGCAGCAGCGTCTCCACCAGGGCGCGGTCACCCAACCGCTTTTCAAGCTTGCCGAAGAATTTCCGAAAGTCCACCAGCTTTTCCAGGAACGAGTTCAGCCGGCGGGTGTGCAGCACTTGTCCCGACTTTCCCACCCTGACGACCAGGTCTTCGGTGGCGCCGCGCATGAGCTCCCTGGTCATGGACTTTTCGTCCTTGATGTACCAGCTCTTCCGCCTTTTCTTGACTTTGAACAGAGGCGGCTGGGCAATAAAGACGTGTCCTTTCTCGATCAACCCCACCATTTGACGGAAAAAGAAGGTCAGCAACAGCGTGCGGATGTGGGAGCCGTCCACGTCGGCATCGGTCATGATGATGATCTTGTGGTAGCGAAGCTTGGCCACGTCAAAGTCGTCGCTGCCGATTCCGGTACCAAGAGCCGTAACCATCGCCCGGATTTCCTCGTGCCCCAGCATCTTGTCGTAGCGGGCTTTTTCGACGTTGAGGATCTTTCCCTTCAGGGGCAGAATCGCCTGGAACTTCCGGTCCCGGCCCTGCTTGGCCGAACCGCCGGCGGAATCGCCCTCCACAATAAAGATCTCGCAGTGAGCCGGATCCTTTTCCTGGCAGTCGGCCAGCTTTCCGGGCAGGGACGCTGAATCCAGGGCCCCCTTGCGCCGGGTCAACTCCCGCGCCTTGCGGGCGGCCTCGCGAGCCCGTGCCGCCTCCACGGCCTTGTGGATGATCTTCCGGGCCACGGCTGGTGTTTTTTCCAGGTAGTCCGCCAGGTGCTCGTTGATGAAGGCTTCCACGAGACCCTTGATGTCGCTGTTGAGCTTGCCCTTGGTCTGACCCTCGAACTGCGGTTGAGGCAACTTGACGCTGATGACGGCCGACAGGCCTTCCCTGACGTCATCACCGCTGAGGTTTTCCTTGAGATCCTTGAAGAGGCCCGACGCCTGCCCGTAGCTGTTGATGGAACGGGTAAGCGCCGACCGGAAACCCGAGAGGTGGGTGCCCCCGTCGACGGTGTTGATGTTGTTGGCAAAGGAAAAGACATTCTCTGCGTAGCCGTCGTTGTACTGAATGGCCACTTCCAACCGAATCAACTCCCCGCCGGCTGTCTCCCGCTCGGCCTCGAAGTGAATCGGTGGGCGATGCAAGACCGTCCTGTTTCGGTTCAAGTGCTTGACGAACTCGGAAATCCCGCCGGCGTATTTGAACTGATGGGTCTTGTCGGTCCGTTCGTCGGTGACGGTGATGACCACGCCCTTGTTCAGAAAGGAAAGTTCGCGCAGCCGCTGAGACAGGGTGTCGAAGTGAAAATCCAGGGTATCGAAGATGGTGGAATCGGGCTTGAAGGTGATCTTGGTGCCCCGGCGGTCGGTTCTCCCGGTCTCCTGCAGGGGACCCAGCGGTTGCCCGCGCCGGTAGGACTGCTGGTAGACCCTGGAGTTTCTCCAGATCTCCAGTTCCAACTCCTCCGCCAGGGCGTTCACGCAGGAGACGCCCACTCCGTGCAGACCTCCCGAGACCTTGTAACTGTTGTCGTCGAACTTGCCTCCGGAGTGCAGCGTCGTCATCACCACTTCAGCCGCCGACTTCTTTTCTCCCTCGTGGTAGTCGACCGGAATGCCCCGACCGTTATCCACGACCGTAATGGAGTTATCCACGTGGATAGTCACGTCCACCCGGTCGCAAAAACCGGCCAGCACCTCGTCAATGGAGTTATCCACCACCTCGTAGGCCAAGTGGTGCAGCCCTTCCTCGCGAGTCGAACCGATATACATGGCCGGACGCTTTCGAACGGCCTCCAGCCCCTCCAGCACCTTGATGCTGGAAGCATCGTAGTCGAGCTCTCCGCCGTTGGACTTCCTGCGCGCGGGCAGGCTGCCGGTCCCGCTTGGCTCGGGCTTCGGATTGGCTTCGCCAAGGTCACTCATCGATCGTGCCTTTTTTCTCGAACGCGTTTAGTGGACAGAGGCCGTTTCCGCAAAACGCCCGGACTCGACGTGGAACACTTTCGATCCCCTGTCCGCGGTCAATTCAACCAGTCGGCCTCGTATAAACTCCGGCTTGTTGGTGGTGAGGAAAAGCTGCGTCTTGGCCCCCAGGATTTGCAGGAGCCGGTCGATTCGCTGTTCGTCCAACTCAGCGTCCAGGTCATCCATAAGGAACAGCGGATACTCTCCGCGGAGGTCAAAATGGACCTCCATCTGGGCAAGCTGGTATGCGATCAGCGAACTTCGCTGCTGTCCCGCTGACCCGAAACGCTGCATGCACCTGCCGTCAACATCCATGGAAACCCGGTCTCGGTGAGGCCCGACCAGGGCCCGGCGAGCACGAAATTCGCTTTCGCGCGCCGAGTTCAGCACTGCCATCAATTGTTCTTCGATCTCTGCCTGGCTGGCGCCGGCATCCACCTCGGACGCGGCAGCGTATTGCAGAGTCAGGTTTTCTGGTGTGAAGCGGTTCTTGTGAAGGAGTAATTTGCTCCGGATCTTTTGGATAAATCCGTGTCGTGACTTGATGATTCTTGCTCCCAGGACCGCTATCTGCCGGTTCCAACTGTCCAACAAATCACGGCTGCGGTTATTATAGCCGGAAGGGCCTTCCCGCAGTAGAGAATTCTTCTGTCTGACCACTCTTCCGTAGTCTAAAACCCTTTTCAGATGAGTTGGTTGAAGAGGATATAGCCCCCGATCGAGCAATCGACGGCGGCTGGCATCGCCAGACTTGAACTGCTCCACCTGGGCCGTGGAAAAAACGACCACGCTCAGGCGCCCGACATACTCCAGAAGATCCACCCGGGATCGATTGACGCAATACCTGCGCGAAAGGGGTTTTTGCTCGATAGAGAGCCAGGTGTCGCCGTCGCGGCCTCTTACCTCACCCCCCAGGTAGCACTGCCCCGATTCCCACTGAATCAGGTCGCTGGACTGGTGGGTCCGGAACGACCGACTCAAGGCCAGGACATGAATGGCTTCCAGCAGGTTCGTCTTGCCATGGCCGTTCCCCCCCAGGACCCAGTTGGCTCCCGCTGAGAAACCGAGTTGGCATTGTGAAAAATTCCGGAAGAACCTGACTGACAACCGAGAGAGAACCATTCGGACCCGGAGGACGATCCATCCCAATCCCTTCAGCCAAGAGAGGAATGCGGGCTAGACCCTCATTGGCATGACCACATACCGATAGCGATAGTCCTCAGCGGTAGCGGGACGGAGTTGTCCCGCGCTCTCATCGTCCTTGAAATCGATGCTCACTGAGGGGTCCTCGGTAGCTGCGAGAAAATCCAGAAGGTACTGGCAGTTGAATCCGATGTCGATCTTCCCGGCGGAATAGTCGGCTTCCAGCTCGTCCCTGGCTTCTCCCAGTTCGGCGTTGCTCGATCGGATCTCCAGCTTGTTGTCGTCCAACAAAAGCTGAACC
>JAPOZE010000340.1:0-15747 GCA_026706225.1 Acidobacteriota bacterium | reverse complement strand
GATCTCCAGCTTGTTGTCGTCCAACACAAGCTGAACCGTGTGAGACTTGTTGTCCGCCAATAGCGCCACCCTCCTGATGGCAGTGGCCAATTCCTCACGGTCCAACACCACGCTCCGATGGTTCTCTTTGGGAAGCACCGCCTCGTAATTGGGGAATTGCCCCGTCACCATTCGGGACACCAGCAAACGCTTGCCCAGTTGAAAGAACAGGTGGGTCTCGTCCTGGCCAAAGCTCACCGTGTCCTTTTCACCCGCTTCCGATAACAGCCGTTGCAACTCCGCCAAGGCCTTTTTCGGAATCAAGGCGCTGATTTCGCTGGACAAGTGCTCAAATTCGGCCCGCTTCTCTACGTGCGCCAATCGGTGCCCGTCCGTCGCAACCATGGTCAGACTCAAGGGCTTGACCAGGAGGAGAGCCCCGTTGAGAGCAAAGCGAACTTCTTCTTCGGCCACCGAAAAGATGGTCTTGTTGATCAGGCCAAGCAAATCCTCGGCGGAAATCTCCACCAAAGCCGTCTCAAACAGTGGCAGCGCAGGGAAATTGTCGGTCGGCAGACCTACCAGCTTGAATGAGGCCGAAGCACACTCGATCCGCAGCCAGTTGTTTTCCAGCTTCCTGACCCGGACCTCGTCATCCGGCAGGGACCGAAGGATATCCAGGAAGTTCTTGGCCGGCGTGGTGACGGCGCCGGGTTCCTCAACCTTTGCCACACAGGAACTCTTGATCCCCAGGTCCAGATTGGTGGCCGCAAGGTTGACTTCTTCGGGGCCGGCATCCAGCAGCAGATTGGCGAGAATGGGAATGGTGGTCTTCTTCTCGACAGCACCCTGGGTCAATCCGACCTCTTGCAATATGTCTAATTTTCTAACTGTGAATTCCATGAGATTTTTTTAGTCAGTACCCATCGTAGTCTTGGTAGTGTTGTTGAAAACGAGGAAAAATCCCGGATGTGATGCCTTTTCAGTGACAAAGCCTGTGAAAAATCCTCAGGAGAACTCCGTGGAAAACGGCCGGAAAAAAGAATACTCGAGGAAATCCACACCTTTTCCACAGGCAGGTCGCGGGCACGCCTTGTGGAAAAAGCGGTAACTCATTCCAGTGACTGCAGAAACATGTTGATCAGGTTGTCGAAATCTTTTTCGCTGAGACGTTTCGTTTCCACCTTCCTGATGGAGTGCATGACAGTCGTGTGGTGTTTGCCGCCGAAGGCGCGGCCGACCTCGGGCAGGGAGGCGGAGGTCAGGTTTCTGCAGAGATACATCCCGATCTGTCTCGGTCGGGTAATGGCCTTGGAGTTGCCCTTTGCCTTCAGGGCCGAGACCCTGACGCCGAAGTAATCGGCGACCACCTTTTGAATGCGCTCTATGGATACGATTCTCTCGCGGGTCTTCAGGATATTCTTCAGCACCTTCTGAGCCATCCCAAGCGAGATAGGCTCTCCGGTCAGGGAACTGAAGGCAATCAACCGGTTCAGGGATCCCTCCAGTTCCCTGATGTTCGACTCGATCTTGCTGGCAATGAAGAAGGCCACGTTGTCGGGAAGTTCGCACTGTTCAAATTCCGCCTTCTTCTTCAGGATGGCGACCTTGGTCTCCAGATCGGGTATTTGAATGTCGGCAATCAAACCCCATTCAAGCCGCGACGTCAGGCGGTCCTGAATATCGGGAATTTCCTTTGGGAGCAGGTCGCTGGAGAGGACAATCTGCTTCTGGGCATCGTATAGGGTGTTGAAGGTGTGGAAGAACTCCTGCTGTGTCGCCTGCTTGCCCGAGATAAAATGAATGTCATCGACGAGGAGCACGTCCACGTTCCTGTATTTCTCCCGTAAGGCCAGGGTCTTGTCGTGACGAATGGCGTTGACGACCTCGTTGGTAAATTTTTCCGAGGATACGTAACTTAAACGGGATACCTTCGAGATCGAGCGGACCTTGTGACCCACGGCTTGCATCAGATGGGTCTTGCCCAGGCCCGCACCGCCGTAGATGAAAAGCGGGTTATAGATCCGGCTCGGAGCCTCGGCCACGGCCAGCGCGGCGGCATGGGCGAACTGGTTGCAGGATGCGACCACGAATCGATCGAAGGTGTACTTGGGGTTCAGCAAGTTCTCATCGGCGGTGAAGTCCAACTCTCTTTGAAAAGGCGTGTTTTTCTCGGTCGGTTCGGGTTGCTCGGCGGGCTTGGCGTGGAAGCGAAATTTGAGGTCCCCAAAGTGTGACTCGCGGGCTGCGTCCTCGAGAACGTCTGAGAAGTGTTCCACGATCCAGCTTTCAAAGGTAAGGTTGGGAACGGTCACGTGGAGGGTGTTGTCGGCCTGCAGACTCTGGAACTGGGTGGGCTTGAACCAGGTTGTGTAGGTCTGCCTGTTGAGTTTGTTCTCGACGCACTTCAAGATCTGTTGCCAAGCATTCATAGGGAGAGGGCTTGCCGATTCTTGCCAGACCTTCAGGGAGAGGACGCTTTCGTATAATGTAATAAAATAAAGTCGAAACCGACAAATAAAGAAAAAAAAGAGGCTGTTGAAAACCCGTAAAAGATACCATAGCCGGGGGCGGAGGTTCAACTCAAAAGCATCCCTGGAGGGTGCGTGGATCCTTCCGCCCGGATTGACAGTCCGAAAAGGCCTGTGCTATAAGGAGTGGTTTTGGACAGGAGCGGAGGAGAAGATTCTTCGGGGTGTCTATGCGGCCGACCTTTCGTCCCAACAATCGCAAGCGCGCCAAGACCCACGGGTTCAGAGCTCGGATGAGAACCAAGTCGGGGAGACTCATTCTCAAACGGCGTCGTGCCAAGGGCCGCAAGCGGTTGACTCCCTGATCGCGTAGGGCTTTGGACTGCAGTTTCCCAAAATCGAGTCGCCTGTTGACGGCTGAACAGTACCGGCGGGTCTATTCCGGCGGCAAGGCGCTGCGCGGCCGGCAGATTCAGTTGTTCTATTTGAGGAACGGCGTTCAGCGCCCCCGCTTTGGCATCTCCGTCAGCCGCAAGTTGGGCAAAGCGGTCCGGAGGAACCTGCTGCGTCGTCGCATCAGAGAGGCGATACGCCGGAACAGGGCTCGCTTGGCCGAATGTGGTGTGGATGTGGTCGTGCATCCCAGGCCTGCGGCGGCATGGTTGGGATCTCGATCGATCTTTTCTGAAGTGCACCGTCTTCTGGGACAGTTGACGAGGACCCTTGGAACTCCTCAAGCGAGGCGTACTCAGCATCATTTGCTGTTACAAGCAGTTTGTTTCGCCGCTTCTACCTCCAGCTTGCCGGTTCTGGCCATCCTGCTCGGAATATTCCTATCAAGCCATCAGTAGATATGGTCTCCTGAGAGGGACACTGCTCGCTATGAGGCGAATTGCGCGTTGCCATCCGCTTCATCGAGGCGGCTACGACCCGCTCGAGTAGTCGGATCGCCGATGAACAGAGACTTTCTCTTAGCCATTGCTCTTTCCTTCCTCGTTCTGCTGGCGTCCCGCTACTTTCTGGAGCCCCACCTCCAACCCGAACCCGCCGCGCCGACCGCGGACCTGGAGCCGCCTCCTCCTGATCCGGAACCCGCGCCGGCACCGGCGCCGGTGCTTCCCCGGCTTCCCCGGGAAAGGGCGGAACCGGACGTTGCCAGGGCCCGCAAAGCCGTCAAGGAACAGGTGTACTCGGTGGAAACCGACTTGTACAAGCTGTCGATCTCCAACCGGGGAGCCGTCGTGAAGGAATGGGTGTTGAAACGCTACCGGGATGCCGATGGCGAAGCCCTGAATCTCATCGACACGGCCGCTTCGCCGCAGGCCTTGTTTCCCCTGACCTTGATGGTCGATAGTGCGCCCGATGCCGCGGCAATCCTGCGAACCGCGCTTTTTTCCAGCGAATCCCCCAGGAATGTCGATCTGAGCGGCGGCGGAGCGGCCTCCGGACAACTCCGGTTCCAGTATGCGGACGGTGGTGTCGAGGTGGTGAAGACCCTGGCCTTTCGGTCGGGCTCTTACGAGGTGGAGGTCCATTGCGAGGTCTCCGTCGAGGGCCGTCCGGCGGATTACTTTCTGCTCTGGCAGGGTGGATTCGGGGATGCCACCCTGGTGAACACCTGGGCCGAGCGCTATTTGTTCTATCGGGACCAGGAGGCGATCGAACGGATGGATGCCGGGGATCTCGAAAGCAAGCAGGAGATGGAAGGCCGCTTCAGGTTTCTGGGAGTGGAGGACCACTACTTTGCGGCCGTGTTTCTGCCGGTCGGGCCGAGCGGCCTCCACCGGATCCACTTGGCCCGGGACACGGGACCGACGGCCGAGGCGGCGGAAGCGCAATCCCTCAGGGCAGGGGTGTACAGCGCGGCCTCCGCTGGACGTTTCAGACTGTTCGTGGGTCCCAAGGACACCGAGGTCCTGCCCGAAGAGTTGCGGGAGTTGATCGACTACGGATGGTTTGCTTTCCTGTGCAAGCCGCTGTTTGTCGGTCTCAAGTGGATCTACGACGCGGTGGGGAACTATGGAGTTTCCATTATCCTGCTGACGATCGTCATCAATGCGGCGCTGTTTCCGCTGCGGTACAAGTCGGTTACCGCGTCCCAGAAGATGCAGAAGGTTCAACCCAAAATAAAGGCCATCCAGGAGAAGTACAAGAAGCTCAAGCCCACCGATCCCAAGCGCCAGCAGATGAACAGCGAAGTCATGGCGCTGTACAAGGAGCACGGTGTGAACCCGTTGGGAGGGTGCCTGCCCCTCTTGCTCCAAATGCCCTTTCTCTTTGCCTTTTACAGTCTGTTGAACGTGGCCATCGAATTGCGGCAAGCGCCCTTTTTCGCCTGGATTCAGGATTTGTCGGCGCCGGACCCGACCTACGTCCTGCCTGTGCTCATGGTCGGCTCCATGATGTTGACTCAAAAGTTGACGCCGATGCCCTCGGCGGACCCGTTGCAGGCCAAGATGATGCTCTTCATGCCGTTGATCTTCGGCTTCATGATGGCTACTCAGTCCAGCGGCTTGGTGCTGTACTGGTTTACCAGCAATCTCGTCAATATAGTTCAGCAACTGGCCATGAATCGCTTTGGTCCCGGTGCGGCGGCGAAACAGGTGGGGGGTGCCGGCGGGGGAGGCAAGAACGCGGCCAAGGTGGATCAGATTAAGCCCGAGACCAAAGCGGCGCCCCGCAGGTCCAAGAGAAGAAAAGCGCGATCAGCGCGTTGAGCAAGATCATGACTCTGCAGCAATTCCTGAACCTTTTCATTCGGTCGGCGGGCCTGAAGTTGTCCTTCGAGGTGGTGGAACGGGACAGCCAGGTAGAGGTGAACTTCACTGGAGAGGATCGGGGGATTCTGCTGGCTCGTTCGGCAGCAGTCCTTCAGGCCCTGGAGTCCCTGTGCAACCGCATGTTTGAACGAAGCGGGTGGCGCATTGTCCTGGACTCCGAGGGGTATCGTTCGGTGCGGGCCGAGGAACTGCAGCTCATGGCGGTTACCGCGGCCGAGCAGGTGAAGCGGCTGGGCACCCCCTGTCCGCTGAATCCCATGTCTCCGGAGGAACGACGCATCGTCCACCTGGCCGTCGCCGAAGACGAAGCCATCCGCACGGAAAGCGAGGGGTACGGCGAATACAGAAAGGTCGTCATCCATCCCAGGTAATCGGCAGATCCGAGCCCCCGACCCGCCAAGTACCCCTGCACATCAGCCCTTCTTCGTGTCCCTTCGTGGATAACTCTTTTTGGATAGTGCGCGACGCTAAGGTCAGCATTCATGCCCACCTTGATTGACGACACCATTGCGGCCATTGCAACCCCGAAGGGCAAGAGCGGCATCGGGGTGATTCGCTTGAGTGGGGGAGAGGCCCGGAGGATCGCGGAGGCTGTTTGTGGGAGTGGGGCCAACGGTCTTCGGGATCGGACCACCCGATTGAGCAGAATCAGGCACCCCCAAACGGGTGAGGTTCTGGACCAGGCCATGGTGACCTTTTTTCGGGCGCCGCGATCCTTTACTGCCGAAGATGTGGTGGAGATCGGCTGTCACGGCAGCCCGGTGGTGCTCGAGGCCGTGATGGCGGCCTTGCTGGAAGCCGGCGCCCGGTTGGCAACTCCGGGTGAGTTCACGCTGAGAGCCTTCTTGCGGGGCAGAATCGACCTGGTGCAAGCGGAGGCGATTCGGGACCTGATCGAGGCCAAGACACTGTTTCAGGCCCGAGTGGCGCGCCAGCAGGCGGAGGGATCGCTGTCTCGGCGGTTGAGGCCGATCAAGGAATTGCTGGTGAGGTTGATCTCGCTGCTGGAAGCCGGCATCGACTTTGCCGACGACGACGTGCCGGTGCTGGCGGAGGCAGCGATACGGGACCAGTTGCAGCCGGTGGTTGCCGCATTGCAGGAGTTGGAGGTCGGGTTTGGCCGGGGACGGTTGCTGAGCGGCGGAATCACGGTAGCCGTGGTCGGCCGCACCAACGTGGGCAAGTCTACCCTTTTCAACACCTTGCTGCGGCAGGAGCGCGCCATTGTCACCGACCGTCCCGGAACCACGCGTGACGTGGTTGCGGAAGACGCTCATTTGGGGGGCGTCCCGGTACGCTGGCTGGACACGGCCGGGATTCGAAGCTCCACCGATCCGGTGGAGCGAATTGGAATGGACAAGACCCGTGAGGTATTGGCCGATGCCGACAGGTTGCTGCTGGTGTTGGATGGATCGGTCGATCACACGGAACAGGACCGTCGTTTGTTGGAAGAGTTGAAACACCAGGCTTGCTGCCTGGTCATCAACAAGATCGACTTGCCGCAACGCCTGTCCGGGGACCGGTTGGGGGATGTCGAGGCCCCGGTGGTTCGGGTTTCCGCCCTGACCGGAGAGGGAGTGGAAACCCTGCGACAGGTGCTGCTCGAGGACCTGGGCCAGGGGAAGGCGGTGGAGCAGGGAGGGTCGCTGGTCACCAACCTCCGCCAGCAGGAACGGATCGGGGAGGCGTTGAAGGCGTTGAGGCGGGCGGCCGGCGCGGTGGAGCAAGGATTGCCTCACGAATTGATATTGCTGGACTTGCACGCAGCCTTGAGAGCGCTGAACGAACTGACCGGAGAGACGGGCATAGAAGATATTCTGGGACGCATCTTTCAAACGTTTTGTGTAGGCAAGTGATCCGGGGGAAGCCGGCGGCGGGGACGCGAGATGGGCGGTGGCACGTTTCAGGACCATGATGTGGTCGTGATCGGCGGCGGGCATGCCGGCGTGGAAGCGGCAGTGGCGGCGGCGCGGATGGGGTTGGACACCGCGCTCTACACCATGAATGCCGACCTCATCGCGCAGATGTCCTGCAATCCGGCCATCGGGGGTATCGCCAAGGGCCATTTGGTGCGCGAACTGGATGCCATGGGCGGCGTGATGGGAGAGGTGATCGATCGGACCGGGATTCAGTTTCGTTTGCTGAACCGCAGCCGCGGCCCGGCCGTTTGGTCGCCCAGAGCCCAGGCCGACAAGCAACGGTATCGTGTCGCCATGCGGCGTTTGCTGGAGGGTGAAGCCCGCCTCGGAATCAAGCAGGCCGAGGTCGTGGAGATTGTGAGAGAGAAGGGGCGAGTCCGGGGAGTCGAATTGGCAGACGGCCGCCGAGTGGGCGCCCGGGCCGTGGTGTTGACCACCGGCACCTTCCTGAACGGGCTGATCCATATCGGCGAGCGGAAGAGTGCAGCCGGCCGCAGCGGTGAATCGCCGTCGGTTCCTCTGGCCGAATCGATCAAGGGCATGGGTTTCAGTTGGGGGCGCATGAAGACGGGAACGCCGCCGCGCCTGGATGGACGGACGATCGACTTCGGGTTGGCCGAAGAGCAGAGAGGGGACCAGGATCCCACGCCCTTCTCCTTTAGAACCAATCGGATAGACCAACCGCAGGTGTCCTGCTTCATCGCCTACAGCAATCAACGGACCCACCAGGTGGTCCGGGAGAATCTGAACCGGTCACCGCTCTATAGTGGACGGATTCAGTCGATTGGGCCTCGCTATTGTCCTTCCTTCGAGGACAAGGTGGTGAAATTCCCCGAAAGGCCGCGGCATCAGATTTTTCTGGAGCCGGAAGGGCTCAACACCAACGAGATTTACGTCAACGGGCTCTCGACCAGCATGCCGCCCGATGTCCAGATGGAGATGGTCCGTTCCATCCGGGGCTTGGAAGAGGCAGAGTTGATTCGGCCGGGATACGCCATTGAGTACGACTTCGTGGATCCCCGTGAGCTGTTTCCGTCCCTGCAAACCAAGCGCGTGGCCGGACTGTTTCATGCAGGCCAGATCAATGGGACCACCGGCTATGAGGAGGCCGCCTGCCAGGGGCTGATGGCCGGGATCAACGCGGCCCGCTGGGTGAAGGGCGAGGAGCCGGTGGTGCTGGGCCGGGATGAGGCTTATATTGGAATCCTTATCGATGACCTGGTTACCAAGGGAACTGACGAGCCCTATCGAATGTTCACTTCCCGGGCCGAATTCCGCCTGCAGTTGAGAATCGACAACGCGGACCGGCGGCTGACTCCTCTCGGGGGGAAGTTGGGATTGATAAGGCAGCACGATCTGGAGGATTACGAGGCCAAGCAGCAGCGCAGGGAGAAATTGAAAGCCGTCCTGATGGAAATGCGCCTCCGCGTGGGGAGTGGCAGGATTTCGGCAAGAGAGGCCCTGAAGCGTACGGAATTCCGGGTCGAGCAGTTTCTTCCGGAGCTGCCCGTGGAACTGCGGGAGGCTCTGAGCGCGGAAGAATTGCGCAGCGTGGAGACGGAGATCAAGTATGAGGGGTATCTGCGGCAACAGAAAGCAGACATCGAAAAGATAAGACGGGCCTCGGCCAAGGCGCTGCCCGCTGATTTAGAGTATGGAAGCATCGCCGGCCTTTCGCGCGAAATTGTGGAGAAGCTCTCCCGAATCCGGCCGGTGACCCTCGGGCAGGCCAGTCGGATTCCGGGGATGACACCGGCGGCGCTTGCCATCATCCACGTCCATCTGGAGATGGATCGGCGCAAGAGGGAAGCGGGCGTCCTGTCTCCGAAGCAGGAACACCAGGGCTCGGGTTAGCCAATGTCAGCCGGAGTTTCCTCCGAGGCCCACGGGGCAGAAAACCTGCTGGGCCGGTGGGGGATTGACTGTAGAGGACTTATAGCGGACAGGGTGGAAGCCTACCTGGGCCTGTTGGAGCAGTGGAATCGGAAGGTAAACCTGACCGGATTCCGAGGCAGGGAGGAAATGCTGAGAGACCTGTTTGTGGAGTCTTTCCTGGCGTCTCCTTTGTTGGACGAGCAGGACGGGCCGTTGCTGGACGTGGGCTCCGGCGCAGGTTTCCCGGGGATGGCATTGAAGATTTACCGGCCGGAGCTCACCGTTTATCTTCTGGAACCTCGCGTTAAACGGGCCGGCTTTCTGGAAACGGTGCGTCGCCGGCTGGGACTGGAGGGCGTGGCCGTAATTTGCAAGCGGTTGGAGGAGTGCCGCCGCGGCGACTTCGGCCTGCCCCCTCGCACCGTTACGTTGCGGGGTCTGGGCGCCGTTGGCACCAAGCTGGCATGGTGCGACAGGTTGATTCAGGGCAGGCTGAAGGTGGTGGTGTTCACCACCAGGAGGAGTTGGAACGGTGAGTTGCGGCAAGTGCCGGGAGTGGCTTGGGCAGCGCCCCTCCGGGTTCCCTGGAGCCGGCAGCGGCTGTTGGTGAGCGGCATCAGGGAAAACCAATGTTCCACGTGAAACATTGAGAGGATTGTCCACAAAGGGCCACGAAGAAAGACACTGCGGAGAACGACGAACCACGAATAAACACCAATGGACTGGCTGAGGATCAAGCCGGCCCGGAACTGCGCGATCTCCATGTAATGCGGCCGTAATTTGTGTTCATTGGTGTCCATTTGTGGTTCAGCTTCAGTAGCGATTGGGTGTTTTCCCGGGAATGTTCCACACGGTCGGTTTCCGTGTCAATTGGAGAGACAATGTTCCACGTGAAACATCGAGGCGGTGGAAGACGAATCGGTTGAGTTTTGCCGGCGGTTTTGCTACTAGTGTCCTGCTTCCAACGTGTCCAAACGGGAAACGCTCACACTTCGAACTCCTTCAGTTGTTCTGAACTCAAGGGACCCCCTTGGCGAAAGTCATCGCCATCGCCAACCAAAAGGGTGGTGTCGGGAAAACCACCACCGGCATTAACCTGGCCGCCTCCCTGGCCGCCGCCGAGATGAAAACGTTGCTGGTGGACTGCGACCCCCAAGCCAATGCCACCAGCGGCCTGGGGTTATCCAAGAATCCCCGCAGAAAGAGCCTTTATCATCTCCTGTCGGGAGAAATCCGCTGGCAGCAGGGGGTGTTGCAAACCGAACTGGATGGGATGGATGTCGTTCCGGCCGATCAGAACCTGACCGGGGCGCTGGTGGAACTGGTTGACGTCGACCGTCGCGAGTTCCGATTGAAAGAGGCGATCGCGCCTCTCCGCGGGAAATACCAGTTTGTCCTGCTCGATTGTCCGCCCTCGCTGAATCTCCTGACCCTGAACGCTCTGGTGGCGGCAGACTCCATCCTGATTCCCATCCAGTGCGAGTACTTTGCCCTGGAAGGAGTATCAGAGATGCTGGAGACGCTGGTTCAGGTTCGCCGCCAGTGGAATCCGGGCTTGTCGGTGGAGGGATTCCTGTTGACCATGTTTGACGAGCGCACCAATCTCAGCCGGCAGGTGGCCGCGGACCTGCGCGCTTTCTTTGCGGATCAGGTGTTCCGGACGGTCATCCCGAGGAACGTTCGCCTGGCGGAAGCTCCCAGTCACGGGAAGCCCATCATTCTCTACGACGTGAAGTCCAAGGGGGCCGGCAGCTACATACAATTGGCCCTGGAGGTGATCGATCATGGCACGAAAGGCGCTCGGAAAGGGAATTAGCGCGCTGCTGGGTGCGGCCAGGCCCGAGCTGGATACGAGCTTGCGCGAGCTGGAGGTGGCCTTGCTGGAACCCAATCCCTTCCAGACACGAGAGATCTTTGACAAGGAGCGGCTGCGGGAGCTGGCGCGCTCGCTGGAGGTGAACGGGTTCGTTCAGCCCATTGCGGTTCGCCAGGTTGGAGACCGTTTCCAAATCATTGCCGGCGAGCGGCGCTGGAGGGCGGCTCAACTGCTGGGTCTGCGCAAGATTCCGGCCTTTGTCAGGCCTCTTGACGACGACCGGTTGATGCAGGCCGCCCTGATCGAGAACCTGCAGAGAGAAAACCTCAATCCGATGGAGGAAGCCCGCGCCTACTCCCGCTTGGCCAACGAATTCGGATTGACTCAGGAGGAAGTTGCCCGCAGGACCGGGAAAGAGCGCTCGACAGTGACCAACTTCTTGCGCCTGTTAAAGTTGTCTGCTCCCGTCCAGGAGTTGGTCAAGGGAGGCAAGCTCTCCATGGGCCATGCCAGGGCGCTTCTGGCTCTGGACGATCCCCAGGCCCAGCAAACGTTGGCTGCCCAGGCGTCCAAGCGGGGATGGTCGGTCCGCCGGATCGAGCAACTGATTTCGCAGCAAAAGAAATCCACCGGGAAGAAGGAGGAGGGAACAGGTCCGGACCCCAATGTCAAGGCGGCGGCGGCCAAGCTGGAGACATCCCTGGGGACCCGGGTGCGCATCGTCCCCAACGGCAACCGGGGCCGGATCGAGATCGAGTACTACTCCCAGGAGGAGCTGCAACGCCTCTACGAGCGCTTGCTCAGGAATTAGGCGCCGACCCGCCGGGGCGAAATTCGGCGATGGACGCCGGAATCGCCACGTCCTGGACAAACTTCATTCGAAACACCGTCCCTGCCGGCAGGCGGATTTCCTTGCCCCGGGTCAGCAGAATCCCCACGATGGCCCCGGCGACGGGTCCCGCGATGGCCGCCCCCAGGCTGCCCGTCGTTATGGCGATCGGGACCGAAGCCATGGACCCGATCGAGGCGCCCTCATGGGCTCTACCCAGATCGTGGCCGAGGTCTGGGTTGGCTTTCAGCTTTCCCTCCTCGTCAGCCCGTATCTTCTCGTCCGCGATAAGGTCGTCGGCCGCATCCACCGACACGGCAATCGATTCGGTCCCGTAGTAGGTCTCCAAGCCGTCCATCAATGCGTAAAGCTGGGCCTTGCCCTTGACTCGTCCGGGCCGCTTGACGAAAGTGACCCGCCCGGAGAGCTCCATGCCCCTGGGCAGCACGTGCCCCTTGTCGATCCGCAGCGGTTCGTACAGTGTCCAGTAGAGCAGGTCGCCGACTTCGGAGAGCTTGGTGCTGACCGGGGTCTGCAGGGAGGCTTTGAACCTGGTTCCGGCCCGGATGGTGAGCGTCTGGTCAGAGGCGCCGTCGCGGGCGGCGGGGGTTTGGGCCGCCAGCCCGACGGGCTGATGGGCGGCCATCAGGATCGCGACAGTCCAAAGAACAAAATGGCTTCGCATGGCGTTTTCCCGGTGTTTCGGTGGATGATCGGAATATGGGCGGGAGCTTACTTCAGCTCAATATCAAAATATAATAATTTTTGTTGTGTTCTATCATTTTCTACGTCAGGGATAATTGTTTTATAGCCGCTCAGGTGCGACTTTCTCTCAGGAAGCTGGAAGAAGACAAACCCCCAGGCCGTGGCGCGGGGTCGGATGCGGCGCTTGAGCGACTTTCGAATAAAGTCGTCCCTAATCTCGAGAATATGTTTTCCCACCCGGCTCCTACCCCTGCCAAAGGGGGGCCATGGCGGGGGAACCGGGCTGAGGTCCACCGGGCGACCAAGTTTATGTCTCAGGATCATTCTGACCGCTTCTTTGGGCGACAGGGCCGGCAGAGATCCATATTCGGGATCCAGCAAGGTGATGCTTGCGCTGTCGATGGAAAGCGCGTCAGGGCCCTGGTTACTGATAATGAGGTTGATCGGAATCAGGCCCATTTTGGAGAGGCCTTTGATGTCGAAGACGGTTCGTATCCTGGTTTCCGACGGATAGGGGTCGGCGGCGATGGTCACCGGCCCCTGGCTTTGACGAGAGGCGTAGCCTTCCACCGGGCCGACCTTGACGGCCAGCTTCTTGTAGTCCCCCCAGGCCGACCACGTCGGCAGCAAGCACCAGAGAAAGAGAAAAGAGACCTCGCGGAGGGCGGTTCGCCCGCCCGGTCGGCGATGCGGCATTCCGATGGCCCCGCTCCGGTTCATGAATCCAAGCCCGCGTTTCTCCCGGGTCGCCGGCGACGAGCAGGCTGGGGTTCCTCTCTCCTGATGCCGGGTTGGGGTTGCGGGATGCTTCATTTCATTATAGCCCGTTCCGCACGAGATCAGGAGGATGGGGAGTCCAAGCCTTCCAGGACACCCTGCAGATAACCGATGGCTCTGGCTGCCGCAGTGCTTCCGTCGGGCCTGTATTCGAAGGGTTCCACCGATACCGGGCCTTGGTACCGGTGTCGCCGCAGGGCTTGCAGGACCGGGCCGAAGAGGAGGCCTCCCTGGCCCGGAGCCAATCCGCTGGGATCGTTGAGGTGCACGTGGGCGATGGCTCCCGAAGGAAGCCACCGATCCACCAACTGCGGGAGGGAGGGCGATTCCGAGTGCGACGCGGCCCGGGTGTCCAGCATGGTGCGAAGGGAGGGGTTGCCCACGGCCTCCATCATGTCCACGGCGGCCCCGATGGTGTTGATGAAGTTGGTGTCGTGCGCCGCCAAGGGCTCGATGCAGTACAGGACGCCGGCTCGAGCGGCGCGGCCGGCGACGGTGGCCCAGAGATCGCGGGCTCGATTCCAGGCTTCCAGGGGATCTTCGTCCGCCTTCACCTGGCGTTGCTTGGGAGACCCGTGAACCAGCACCCTGCCGCCGAGGTCGGCGCACAGGTCGATGAGTCGCTGGAGGATATCGACGGTCGTCTTGCGTACGCCGGGGTCGGCAGCGGTGATCGACAGTCCCGGCGGTGTCAGAAGCAGCCAATGAAGACCGGTGATGGTTATTCCGGCATCGGCGGCCGCCCGGCGGAGCTGGACCCTCCGGTCGGCCGAGAGGCGGTGAGGCTCCTCTCCCAAGGTGAAGGGAGCCAGCTCCAGACCGCTATACCCCAGTGAGGCCGCCCGTTGGCACTGGGCCGGGAACGGCAGGTCTCGCAGGACTTCGTTGCAGAGTGCGATCTTCATCCGGGTTCTCCTTTGGGTCCGGTGGTGTCTCCTTCCCCATCAGTATTTCCGAATCGGCGCGGCCGGACAACCCCTCTGGTCCTCATAGGGACGGTCTCGATGCCTGTCTTCTACCTGAGAGCCAACTGAAGGATGGAAATCAGGCTGGCGCCGGTAAAGGGCTTGGGAAGGAACAGGATACAGCCCGAGGAAAAGCTCTTCTGGACCATGCCGGGCTGGCTGCTGGCAGTGATCATGATCACCGGCAGATCCTTCAGGTTGGGGTCGGCCTTGATTTTCTCGGTCAGGCTGGGGCCATCCAGACCCGGCATGAGGGCGTCGGTGATCACGGCGTCGAAGTGCGATCCTCTCAAGCTCTCCAGGGCCTGTTGACCATCTCCGGCGGTGGTCACCCGGTAGTTCCCTTGGGTCAGGACGGTCCGGATCAGGGCCAGGATATGGGGGTCGTCGTCCACGACCAGAATGTGTTTGGGATCCATGGGGCGTATTTGTGCTTGGGGGGTTGGCGAGGGAGGCGCCATCGGGGGAGGGCGTCATTCTACCCCAAATCGGTTGGAATACAAGGCCCGGCAAGGGTCGGCAAGCGCCCGGCAACGCCCGCATGCATGGTGAGTGGACATCCTCTGCAGGCGGCGCGCTACGGTTAACCCGCATTTTTAACCAGGGCGCGCCCAGCACAGTCTGTACGCTGAAGACTCCAAACAAAGCACCGCAGGATGCTAAAGACGAACACTTTACTGCCATATGCTCAGCGGCCTGGTGAGAAATGCGGGTTAATGGGGCTTGCCGATGGCAGCCAGCATGCGTCCGGTGCTTCTTCCTTCAGCCCGGTAGGAATGGAAGACGTCCTGATGACAGGAAGTGCAGGGGGGATGGCTGAAGACGCTCCCGGCAGGGAGCCCCGCGATTTCCAGTTGGCAGCGGCAGGCTGCCGACAGGTCCAGCAGTCGCCGGGCGCCTGGGGGATCGTCCGAAGGACCGGTGCCGGAGGCGAGGGCCTCTCCGGGAGGCGGGAAGTTTCCCCACAACCGGGGACAGCCGGGGAATGCTTCCTCGAAGGGCAGGGCCACATCCTGGCCCACTTCATAGCAGCAGGGTCCGATCGACGGTCCGATAACGGCCAGGCAATGCCGGGGATCGGAGGCGTATCGGGACTGCATGGCCTCGAGGGTCTTGGGCACCACCCCTGCCAGGAGGCCTCTCCAGCCCGCGTGCACGGCCGCCAGGATCCGCTTGGTCTTGTCGACGATGAGCACCGGCAGGCAGTCGGCCACCTGGACGGCCAATAGCAATCCGGGCCGGTGGGTAATTACGGCGTCCCCCACCGCCGGCGGGTCTCCCGGAGCAAACCGGTCCAGGCAAACGACGCCGTCGGAATGGCATTGGCGCAACCGCACCGGAACCAGGGTCTTTCCGGCCAGACTGGTGACAAAGGCGTCCTGAATCGGAAGGGATTTGACATCCTCTCGGGATTGCCCGAAACTCGAAGCGCCGGGTAAGCGGTCGTCCCGGGACAGGCGGTTTCGCAGGCCGAACCCGTGAACCAGCCAAGGGCAGGCCGCCAGCGCCGGGTGCTGCAGGCACAAGCCGCTTGGGGCCAGGCAAAAAGGGTCTCCTGCGTGGTGAGGCAGAAGTGTCGTGATCGTCGGATCCGGCATTGACCTTGTCGAGATCGGCAAGCTGAGAGCAGC
>JAPOZE010000123.1 GCA_026706225.1 Acidobacteriota bacterium | reverse complement strand
AATCCGGCCTTCCTTCTCATGGATTGACCTCTCTGGAGATATTTCTTCCGGCGGGCCCTTCCGGTCCTTCCTTCCGCCCCGCCGTTACGCCGCCACCGGTGCGGCCAATGGTTCCATCCTGGCGCAGTTGAGGTGAACAAGCCGGTGACGTTGATCCTTAAGTCTAGCGTTCTCGCTGGGCTCCCTCAACCCAAAATTGGGCGCGAGCCGGGCCCTTCCCGCCCCAGGCCCGCCAGGGAACACGGGTCGGCTTGCCTGCGCCTCGCGTCCACAGGGGCTCATCGGCAGAAAGCGGTGAGCTTCCAAGCCCTCGGGACGTCTCCTGACACCGCTTGTCCGCCCCGGTTGACTCCCCCCGGCAAGCGTGCTAGGTTCACAGCGCCTTTCCGGAAGCTGCCACGTATCATCGCTCCAAAGGTTGCTCTCACCGCCCGCCCGCAATGGGGGATCCATGCCGACTCTGGGCGCCGCCGCCCTTCGAGCCTACTCGACCCGAATCTTCCAGGCCTGCAACACCCCGGCCGAGGAAGCCACTACCGTCTCCGACCACCTGGTGACAGCCAACCTGATGGGCTTCGACTCTCACGGGGTCATTCGCATTCCGGAGTACCTGGGCTACGTGCGGGAGGGAATGATCCAACCCGGGGCTCCCACCGCCATCGTCAGGGAGACCGCCACCACGGCCACGGTGGATTGCGGCTGGAATTTCGGCCAGGTGGGCGCCTTGCGCGCCATGGAGGTCGCGATCGAAAAGGCCCGCCGGCAGCACGTTTCGACCGTGGCCACCATCCGCTGCTGCCACGCCGGCCGGATCGGGACCTACACCCAGATGGCCGCCGAGCAGGGATTCGTGGCCATTGCCCTGGCCAATTCGCTGCACGCCGGTCGCTGGGTGCTTCCCTGGGGCGGCCGGGAGGGGAGGCTGGCCACCAATCCCATCTCCTTCGCCGTGCCCTGCCCGGGCAGCGAGCCCATTCTCTCGGACTTCTCGACCGCCGAGACCGCCGAGGGCAAGATCCGGCTCTACCGCAATCGGGGCGACCAGGTCCCGGCGGGCTGGATCGTGGATGCCGAGGGAACTCCCACCCTTGACCCCAACGAGTTCTACGGCCCTCCTCGGGGAGCCATCCTGCCCTTCGGCGGGGACCGGGGCTACCGGGGGTATGCCTTGTCCCTGCTGGTGGACGTGCTGGGAGGCATTCTGGCGGCCTCCACCTCGCTGGCGGACCGGGACGGCAACGGCATCTGCTTCATCGCGGTGGATGTCGAGGCCTTCCAGAGCCGGGAGCGCTTCGGGGAACTGATGGACGATATGAAGAGCTTCATCAAGTCCTCCCCTCCCGCGGAGGGCTTCGAGGAAGTTGCCATGCCGGGCGAGTTGGATTTTCGCCTGAAGGGACAGAGGCTGGAGGACGGAATCCCGCTGGACGACAGGACCTGGGACGCCATCAGGGAGGCGGCCAGGGGGGTCGGAGTGGCCGAGGGGCCGGAAGCAGGGCTGGAACATTCGTGAATCGAGAGGAGAGTGCCAAGCTATGGAAAATGCCAACAAGCTGAAGCAGAAGCTGCAGGAGGGTCGGTTCTGCCTGGGGGCGGGGATCAGCTTCAATGACGCGGCGATCACCGAAGCCCTCTGCCAGGTCTACGATTTCGCCTGGATCGATACCGAGCACAACGGCATGACCCTGGAGAGGGTCGAGGGCCATATCGTGGCCACCCGGGTCACCGGCGCCACCGCGCTGGTGCGGGTTCCCTGGAACGACCCGGTGCTGGTCAAGCCCGTTCTGGACCTGGGCGCCGACGGAATCATCTTTCCCATGATTCGAACCGCCGAGGACGTACGCAATGCGGTGGCCTCCTGTCGTTACCCGCCCGAAGGGATACGGGGCTACGGTCCCCGCCGTCCCACCAACTACACTCGCACCGGCGGATCCGACTATTGCAGGAGAGCCAATCAATCGGTGTTGACGGTGGTTCAGATCGAGACGGCCGAGGCCGTCGAAAACCTGG
>JAPOZE010000521.1 GCA_026706225.1 Acidobacteriota bacterium | reverse complement strand
GATGGTGCGGTGGTGGGACTATCCGGCCGGCGACTTCTCCGAAAGCCGACGAACTCCCTTTGGGGAGCTACCGATCGCCGGAGTGCACGCCTCCCGCCCGTCTCCAGATAAATCCTGTGCATCCTGTGCATCGATGTGAATAAAAAATTTGCCCGTGCTTGCCTTTGAACCGGTTCCCCGACAGCCGGCGCCGGCCTTTGTTTCGGAAAAGAGATTTCCACTCTGATTTCCGTTCAGAGAGACCGGTTTCCGCATCTTCCGCTTCCGGGTGTCTCACCCTGGCTGAGCCCGTTATTCCGCCAACGTTACCGGTTGCTCATTGCGTTGCTTCAACAGACGCCGGAAAGACTCCTGGTCCAGTCCCTCCCTTGAATCCATCAATATGGCATTGCGGGAGGCCCCGTGCTTGCCGTTGCGGTTTCTCTCCCAGAGGTTGGTGGCTCGCCGGGCGGCGGCGGCCCTGTCTTTTTCGGGTCCGACGAAGTCGTAGTCGAAGTCGCCGAAGCCCGGAAGGCTGCGCAAGGATCGATGGGCGATGAATCGGACCGCGTCGTAGGGATCGTTGAGCAACTGGGCCAGATAGGGCGCCAACCAATCTTGACCGGCCGCTTGCCGTGCCTGGTCCCAACCCATGCTCCAAGCCATCAGGGCTCGCTGGCCGGCGTCGCCGCGCAGTGTCCAAAGAACTCCAGCGGCAATCGACTTTTCGTCCGGGTCGAGGTTCGGCTTGGGTCTGCCGAACCAGTCCTGCAAGTGTTCGGCCGTCCAAGCCAGAGTGCGGTCCAGGTGGCATTGATTGCAGGCGTTGGGTCTCCCGGTTGCCAGGCTGACTTCAGCGGTGGGGCTGTCAATCTGGTGGCTGCGGATGGCTTTCAACAGACCGTAAGACGTGAAGGGCATGTGGCAGTTGTAGCATTGACTGCCGCTGGAGTGGGGCAGGTGCCTGGTGTGTTGTTGAATCCGGTCCGCGAAAGACGTATGGCACTGGAGGCAGGCTCCGTTCCCCAAGGCGGTGTTCCGGAGTTGATCGTTGGCCCACTCTTCGAGGGGTCGGGGGTCGTTTTCCTCCTGATGGAGCTGGTGGCAGGAAAGGCAAGACAGCGTTCCCCGTTGATAGCAGGGGGAGTCTATCAATCCGTTGTACTCCCGCCCGGCCACTCTCACCATGCCGTCCGACCAGAACATGCTGTCCAGGGCCCTGGGATTGCTGGCGAGATAGCGCTGGACGACCGGATCGCTGCGGTCCATTCGGCGGTTGACTATGATGCGGGTCTCAGTCAAATCCTGCCCCGGCTGAAAACGGAATCCGTGGTTCAGCCATTCCATGAGCAGCTCGTGGGAACGAAGAGCAAAGGAACTGTGGCATTGGCCGCAGACCTCGGAGGCGCGCCGGTGGTCCAGCCCTCCTGGATGAACCAGGATGGCCTGGTCCTCCGTAAGCCCGTGCGGGCCTGAGGGGTCGTTAGTTTGTTCGTGGAAGCGAACGTGGCTTTCGCCGGGACCGTGGCACGCTTCGCAAGCAATACCGAATTCGGCGGCCTGACTGTCCATGTCGTCGGCGCTCGCAATCCTGGGCCTGCCGCGAGTCACGTGACACTTCACGCATACCACGTTCCACTCACCTGCTCTTGTCGATACAGTTGTGGTCGGAGGGGCAAGGAACGAAGCTTTTTCCGGCATCCACCGCTTCTGACCGAGATGGTAGATGAAGGGAAGAATCTCGATCTTGCGACGGTTGCCGCTCGCCAGCCAGTAGACCTGGGCGTGGTGCGATCCGGTCATCAATACGATTCTTCGCCTCGATTCCGTCTCCTCCGCACCGGCCAGCGAATGGGGCAGCGTGACCCAAAATTCCCGGTCCCTTTGTTCCAGGCGGAAAGTGCTTCCATGGAGTTGCAGTTGGGTGTCCTTGAAGGGCGCCAGCACGTTCTCAGGCGTGGGAATTCGAGTCATGGTGCGGTGGTAGGAACCGTACCAACTCGCATAATTCCGAGGGTGGCAGGATCGGCA
>JAPOZE010000625.1 GCA_026706225.1 Acidobacteriota bacterium | reverse complement strand
GGAACGTCCTTGAGAACCGAATCCTCGAAGACCTGGACCACCCGGCCGGTGATGGTGGAAACCCTGCCGAAGATGTTGACCTGCGCCCGCCGAATTCCCTCGTGGTCCTTGAAGGTCATATCCTTGTGGTGCAGTTCCACGGTGATGGGAGTCAACACGGTATCTTCAGTGATTCTCAGAAAGTCGGTTCGGGAGTTGAAGGGGAGCAGGTTGTAGGAGATCTTGGTGTTGACGACGGCCTCCAGGTCAGTGAACTTGACCTTGGGAGCGCGCTGCAGGGCCGCATATTGGGAGAGGCGCTCGAACTGATTGTACCGTCGGCTCCGCCCGCCGGGTGAAGCCCCCAGAGGCATCCCGGAAGGATCGGTGAAACGGTCCGCCTTGCTGGCCATCCCCATGCTTTCCATGGTGGTCAGGCCGGCATTGGGCACATGCAGCAAGGCATCCTTCTCGGTCGGGTCCATGGTCATGCGGTATTCGCCTGTCATGGTGGGGTCGACGAATTCGATCAACACTTCGTTGCCCAGATCCGGTCCCTCCAGGTGGCGGTAGCGCCAGATTTCGAAGGGATAGGTGCTGGTAATGCCTCCGCCTTCGTCAATGGGACGGGCGTAGCGGCCGCCGCCCGCGTGGGACTCGATCTCGTCGGGGGGGCCGAACGTGATGTAGATTCGCCCGCGATCCGACAGCCATCCCGGTGTCCCGGACGAAAAACGCTCATTGGCATAGGCGATACGCCGATAGTGTTCGTCTCTGGCCTCGTTCACGACCGTGTCCGGAGAAGGATCCCGCCTCAGCCAGAACTGCTCGATGAACTGATACCGTTCGTCATCGGTGGTCAGCCGCCGGAAAGCATTCTTCTCCTCGTCCGTGATGATGTAGAGGGCGTCTTCACGAATCCACTTCTTGAGATAGCGATCCGAGGTTTCCCGCTTGAGGGATTTCTCCCGCTGCTCTTCCCCCTGGACCGCCTCCGCGGGGAGTCGACCCGCAATCAGAACCGCGGCCACCCAGCAGAAGAGGATCAACCGGCTTGGCTCGCGCACTCTCACGGACAGTCCTCTCAGTCCACGGGATAGGGGTCGGATTGCTGCATTGGAAAGTGGACTGGAATCTTATTGATTATAGACTGCAACCGATTGATGTCAATACCATTATGGATTGTCGGGAGGGGCGGGACTGACTTGCGGTCAACCGCCGTGATAGTATGCGGCCGGAACGGCGGAGGAAATCGTGAGATTTGGTGAATCACCGTCGGTTCCCTGCCGCCGTTCCCGGACAGCTCCGAGTCTCCCATCGTTTCCATGACCCCCTCAAAGCGAACCTGCCCGTTGTGCCAAACCCGCAAGGCCAAGCGCTTTTGCCCGGCCAAGCAGGCCCATATCTGCCCGGTCTGTTGCGGGCAAAAGAGGGAGGTGGAGATCGACTGCCCGGCCGACTGCGTCTACCTGCATTCGGGGCGGGAATACGAACGAAGCCGGAGGGCCAGGCTGGGAGAGGGAGGACCACTGACCCAAAGGCTATGGGAACGATCCTTTCAGGCGAAGCACATGGAGTTGCTCACAGGTCTGTGGACCACCATCCACGAGTCGCGCTCCCGGTCCCCCGACCTGGTGGATCGCGACGTGCGCGAGGTTCTGGACCGGCTGGGTAGAACCTATCGAACGCTGGAAGGAGGCATTTACTACGACCACGTGCCCGACACACTCACCCAGAAAGCTCTCTACGGATCGCTGAAGTCTCTATTGGACAAGCGCGAGAAACCGGAAGACCTCTCGGCTTCCACCCCCAAGACCGGCGACGTGCTGGATTGCCTCCAAATGACCATGGAGATGGCGAGCCTTGCCGACTTGTCGCGGCCCAGGAGCAGGGAATTTCTGGACCGGCTTGCAACCATGGTGTCGCAATCAACCAAAGAGCCGTCCCGTATCGAGAACGCTCCCAAAATAGTCCTGCCCTAGCCCGCATTTCTCACCAGGTCGCTGGATTCATGATGAAAGGCCATTTATTTT
>JAPOZE010000707.1 GCA_026706225.1 Acidobacteriota bacterium | reverse complement strand
ATATGCCCGTAGGGATCCTGCAGGAAGTTGCCGGTGTCGAGGTTGATGCCCGCCCAGGGAGAATCCACCTTCTCCAGGATTCCGATCATCGTCTCGGCCCTGGCGGTGATGCCTCCGTGGTTTTCCAGACCCAGGATCACCCCTCGCTTGCCCGATTCCTCCGCCGCCCTGCCCAGCACTGAAGCCGCCCAGCCGGCCGCCTGATCCAGGCTGGCCCCCGGGGGCGCGTCCCCTCCGAAGATGCGAATGTGTCCGGCGCCCAGCCTGTGGGCCACTTCGATCCACCTGCGGATCTCCTGAAGCTCGCGAGCCTGCTCCTGCGGCGTGGGGCGGCAGAGGTTGGTCCGAATCGAGATGCTGTAGATCTCCACCGCGTTCCGATAGGCCAGCCGCTTGAGGGGCAGCAGAAAATCGTCTTTGGTGTTGGGGAACCAGTAAACGGTCAGATCCAGTCCGTCAATCTCCTGCTCCACCGCCATGTGGACCAGGTCGGCATAGGTCAGGGCCTTCGACCCCAGCGGCGTCCTGAAGGAGTAGGCACAGATGGCGATCCGCATCCGGGACACGCCCTCAGTCTCGGAGCGGCCGACGGGAGCCGCCGAGTGGGATCCCAGGGATCCGGCAAGCAGGAACGGCGCGGTTCGCAACAGGTCTCTACGGTGCATGCAGTCCTCCGGGGGGAAGATGAGCTAGATTTTAGTTCAGTCCCCCGACAACCACCGATCGAAGAATTCGTAGGCCTCCCGGCGCACGGCGGCGGGAAACTCGTGGCCGGCCTCGGGATGCCGCGCCACCAGCCGGTCGGGGCTGTGAAAGAGGCGCTGGTAGACCGGCAGAGCGGCTTCCATGCATTCCCTGACGCCGGCGACGGCGAAATTATGGTCCCCCTCCGGGGCCGAGATGAAGACGGGCCGCGGAGCCAGGATACCGAGCACCTCGGTAAAGTCGAAGGGCATGCGGGCGGCATCGCTCCCGTAGAGTCGGGCGATGCGGGGCATGTACCCCCGGTGGCTCCAGCCCTTCAGGTCTCCCCCGTAGTAGTGGCGGAAGGCATTGAAGCCGCAACTGGTGGCCACCGCCGCCACCCGGGGTTCGAAGGCCGAGAGGAATAGGGCGTTGTGACCGCCCAGGGAGTGCCCGATGACGCCGATCCTGTCCGGGTCGACCTCCGGCAGCGATTGCAGCAGGTCAACGCCCCGCCGGTGGTTGAGGATACCCTTCATGGTGGCGCTGGCGTAGCCCATGGCGTAGGCATCGATCTTGTAGTCTCCGAACCCCGGGTAGTCGGGCGCCAGGGTGACGTAGCCACGCCGGGCCAGTTCCAGGGCGTAGTGCAGGTCGGTCTTGCCGCCCAGCCCCGCCGGTTCGGCCTTGCCGATGGAGGTGGTCTGGTGGAGGCAAAGGACGGCGGGAGCCGATTCCCCTTCCGGCAGCGTGTTGGGAATCAGCAGATAGGCCGGAACGCGGTCCGGTTTCCCCTCCACCACCTGGCTGACGAAGGTGATCTTCCGTCGCTCGACTTGCGGCAGCTTCTCGGTTTCCAGGACCTGGACCTCCAGCGGGTCGTCGGGAAGCCGGGGAAGCGGCCCCATGACCTTCTGCATGTTCTGGAGCGTGTGGATTCGGCGAATATCCCAGTGGGTGCGGCTCTCGATCGGATGCGGCCTGCCCTGGCGGTCCAGGTAGTGAAGCAGATCCCGCTTGTCCGGGTAGACGGGTGCTTCCGGGACTGCGCAGGCGGCCAGCCAAAGGAACATCGAGCAGAGGCCGAGGAGGCCCACGGCCACCCGGCCTGGTTGATCTCTGTAGTCTCCCATCGGACCTCCCGGCAAGCCCTGCCGGTCATTGCAGGTTGGCCCCCTGCAGGTAGGCGATCAGGTCGGCCATCTGTCGGGGATTGATGCCATCCTCGAATCCGTCGGGCATCAAGGATACGCTGGAGGCCCGCACGTCGGCGATGGCGGCCTTCAGCAGGGTGAGATCCTCGGCCTCGGGGCGGCGCAGGGTCAGGCTGT
>JAPOZE010000470.1 GCA_026706225.1 Acidobacteriota bacterium | reverse complement strand
CGCGGCTGCCCGCTGCGGTCGGTCAGGTAGGGGTCGTCCTGGAGCACGGTTCCGATGCCGACCAGGATGGCGTCGGCCTCGAGTCGCATCCGGTGCACCCGTTGGCGGGACTCCGGGCTGGTGATCCATTGCGGAGGTCCGCCGCCGGCGGCGATTCTGCCGTCCAGAGTGGCTCCAACCTTGGCGGTCACGAAGGGTTTCCGGCTGGAAATGTACTTGGCGAAGGCTTCGTTGAGCCTGCGCGCCTCCTCCTCCCGGACCCCGGCAGTCACTTGGAGGCCGGCCGAGGTCAACCACTCCATGCCCTTGCCCGCCACCAGCGGATTGGGGTCTCTCATGGCCAGCACCACCCGGGAGATGCCCGAGTCCACGATGGCCCGGCAGCAGGGCCCGGTGCGGCCCTGGTGGCAGCAGGGTTCCAGGTTGACGTAGAGAGTGGCTCCCCGGGCCTGGTCGCGGGCCTGCTCCAGGGCCCGGACCTCGGCGTGCTTGAGTTGGCCGTATCGATGAACGCCCCGGCCGACGACGCGGCCGTCCCGAACCAGGACCGCCCCCACCATGGGATTGGGACTGGCCAGCCCCCTTCCCTGCAGGGCCAGCTCCAGGGCCTGCCCCATGTAGTGATGGTCACGTTCGGACATGGTGGAGTGTCGAGGGCCGGCCGGTGTCCGCCGGCGACAGTGGGGCGGGTCGGGTCCGGCGCCGGATCGGCTCCGCGGGAATCCCCTTCGGCGGCCCGCGCCAGCAAGGGGTCGATCGACGGCCCCTGGTCGAAGGTCACGCGTCGTCTTCGAAAAGGGAGGCGATGAAATGCTCGGCCGAAAAGGGGACCAGGTCTTCGATCCGCTCGCCCACTCCCACGTATCGGATGGGGATTCCGAGGTCCCGCGCGATGCCGATGACCACGCCTCCCTTGGCTGTCCCGTCGAGCTTGGTCAATACGATGCCGCTGACGCCGGTGGAGCGGGTGAACTCCCGGGCCTGCACCACCCCGTTCTGCCCGGTGGTGGCATCCACCACCAGCAGAATCTGTTGGGGCGCTCCGGGGACTTCCCGTGCGGCAATCCGCTTCATCTTCTCCAGCTCGGCCATCAGGTTGTTCTTGGTGTGCAGTCGTCCGGCCGTGTCCACGATCAGGATGTCCGCCCCTCTGGCCTTGGCGGCATGAATGGCGTCAAAGAGCACCGCGGCCGGATCGGAGCCGGATTGCTGGCGGATGACCTGGGCTCCGGACCGCTTGCCCCAAGCCTCCAGTTGCTCCGCCGCCGCCGCCCGGAAGGTGTCGGCGGCGCACACCAGCACCTTCCGCCCTTCCCGGACCCAAAGGCCCGCCAGCTTGCCGGCGGTGGTGGTCTTGCCCACGCCGTTGACCCCGACCACCAACAGGACCTGGAGGCCGGAATTTGCGGTCCCGTGGCTCGGGGCGGACCCGGCCTGCAAGATGTCGAGGAGCTCCGATCGGATACACGATTTGAGCTGGCCGGCATCGTTGATGCGGTTCCGCTCCAACCGATCCCTGACCCCGTCGAGGACCACCGAGGTGGTATCGATCCCTACATCGGCCCCCACCAGGATTTCCTCGATTTCCTCGAGCAGTTCCGGATCTATCGCCTTTCGCCCCTGCAGCACCTCTTCCATGCGGGCCACCAGGTTCCTGCGGGTCGACGACACTGCCGCCTTGAACCTGCCCAGAAGACCGTCCCGGGATTGCCGATCGTCGCGGGCGCCGCCCGGATTGCCCATGCCTGCCTCCACCGAACTCGTTTCTCCGGGCGCTAATCTTAGCACAGGGGAAATGGGCGTCAGGAAGGCGGCAGCCAGCCCGTTCAGGCTCGGAGACCGGACGGCTGACACGGCCTATCGCTTTTCGCAGGCAACGCTCTTGGGAGGGGTTCGGGAACAGGCGATAGTGTCGGTCATTCCCGAGGAGAGCTGGGCGCAGGCGGTGTCGAGGGCCGTTCGCAAGGCCTCGGCCTCGGTGGCTCCAACGGCCTTGCGGCAGTCGGTCCTCCCTCTGAAC
>JAPOZE010000570.1 GCA_026706225.1 Acidobacteriota bacterium | reverse complement strand
GGGCCATCCCGGGCGGGGCCGCCAATGTCGCCAGGAACATCTCCAGGCTGGGCGGGCGGGCGGCGCTCTACGGCTTCTTCGAAGGGGATGAGGCCAGTCGGGAGATTCTGGGCGAACTGAGGGCCGAGGGCGTTCAGGTGCTGAGCGCCCCGCCGACCGCCCCCTTTCGCCTGCCGGAGCGCAGGCGATTCTTTGCCTCCAACCACCAGCTCATCCAGATCCTTCAACGGCCAGCCATCGACCAATACGCCGACTCGCTGACCTCCCTCGGCGAATTCGCGGCCGGACTCCCCAACCATCCCAAGACTCTGGTGGTCTACGATCAGGGCTACGGCTTCGTGACCCGGGCGCTTCTGGACTCGGTGGAAGCCCTGGCCCGGGACCAGGGGCTGAAGGTCGTCATCGACGCCCATCCCGAGCATGTCTGCCGGTATCCCCAAGCCGACCTGTTCACCTTCAATGCCAGGGAAATCGCGGCAGCGGCGGCTCGACTGGGAGAGACCGACTGCAGCCTGGAGCAGGCGGGCCAGCGGGTAGCCGAGAAGCTGGGTTCGAATGTTCTGGTCACCCGTGGAAGCCAGGGGATGACCCTCTTCCCCACCTCGGGCCGGCCGCAGACCATTCCCGCCGACCCGGTGCCGCTGGCGGACCGCGCGGGAGCCGGCGACAGCGTGACGGCCGTCCTGGCGCTGGGCCTGTCCGCCGGAGCCGGCCTGAAATCGGCGGCAGCCCTGGCCAACAAGGCCGCCGCCACCGTGGTCTCCAAGCCCGGCATCGCCTACCTGAATCCGGAAGAGCTGCTGAATCTCTTTCACCCCCAGATCAGCAGCCTGCTGCGCGAGAGCGTCGAGGTGAAGCAGCGCCTGATCACCGAGCAACTTCCGGAGATCGAACGGGTGGTGAGGTCCATCATTCAGACCTACCGCGACCACAAGACCGTCTACGCCTTCGGCAACGGAGGCAGCGCCGCCGACGCCAACCACTTCATTACCGAACTGGTGGGCCGTTTCCGCATCGAGCGCAAGGGGCTCCCGGCCTTCTCCTTCTCCACCAACGAGATCCTGATGACCTCCATCGCCAATGACTACGGGTACGAAAGCACCTTCACCCGGCAGGTGGACACCTTCGTCAAGCCCGGAGACCTGGTGGCGGCCTTTTCGACCAGCGGAAAATCCGAAAACGTGGTACGGGCCATCCAGATGGCCAAGGAAAAGGGGGCCACCACCGTCGGCTTCACCGGATCCTCCGCCGGGAGCTTTCCCGGACTGTGCAATCTCTGCATTCAGGTGCCTTCCGACAACACCCCCCGTATCCAGGAATCCCACCTGGTGGTCGTCCATATCATCTGTGAACTGCTGGAAAAGGAGCTGGCCCTGACGGTTCCGCGGGAAGACTCCCCGGTTCCGGTCCAACCCTCAGGCCAAGACCCCCATGGAAGCACGAGTCAAGAATAGCCTGGAATGCATCCGGCGGATCTCCGGCGCGCGGGTGCTGGTGGTCGGCGACGTCATGCTGGACACCTACCTGGCTTGCCGGGCCCTGGGCGTGGCCGACGAAGCCCCGGTCCCCCTGCTGGAAGTCCGCGGCCAGTCCCAGGCGCTGGGGGGAGCCGCCAACGTGGCCCGCAACCTGGCCCGGCTGGGAGCCCGCACCGTCCTGGTAGGAATGGTAGGAGGCGATTCCGAGGCGGAGGCGACTAAAGGGCTGCTGCGGGAATCGGGTGTGGAGGCGTCCCTGCTCGAGACCAGTAGGCCGACCACCCTCAAGACCCGGGTGCTTTCGGGAGATCACTACTACCTTCGGCTGGACGAAGAAGAACTCTCGCCTTTGACCGAGGCCGAACAGGCTGCTTTGGCCGCCCGAATCGAAGCTCAATTGAGCGAGGTCGATCTGCTGGTGGTCTCCGACTACGACAAGGGCTTGCTCTCGCCCAGCCTGGCCGAGCGCATCCAGCGGTTGGCCCGGGAGGGCGGCCGCAGGATCGTGGCCGACCTCAAGCCCCGAAACGCCCTCAACTGGCG
>JAPOZE010000590.1 GCA_026706225.1 Acidobacteriota bacterium | reverse complement strand
GGCAGAGGCAGCGTGCTCCGCTCCTTACTGGGGCTGGCCGTCATCTCCCATCTGGACGTGGGCCTTCAGTTTCTCAGTTCCCGCCTGGCTTGGCTGACCGCCGAGTCCCGGCTGATTGCCATCGGCATCCTGCTGATCCTGGTTGCCGTCTGGAACCAACGGAGCCAGAAGGAGGGCTGAGCCTGCCAACCATGCCGGGCCGGTGGGAAGGGGGAGCAATGAAGCACGGAAGCGGTGGAAGGAGGGATGGGGCATTGATGCTGGTGGTCCTGCTGGCCGCCTTGGCCTTCCGCTGTTCCGGGCCCGAACGGGACGCCGTCCTGCGGATCGCCATGATTCCCAAGTTGGTGGGCATCGGTTATTTCGAAGCGACCGAGCAGGGAGCCCGGGAAGCCGCCCGGGAACTGGACGTCGAGCTCGTCTATGACGGCCCCACCGACGCCCGCACCGAGGACCAGATCAAGATGATCGACGGGTGGATGGCTCAGGGATTCGACGTGATTGCGGTGGCCCCCAACGACCCCGAGGCCATCTCCCGGACGTTGCGCAGCGCCGGGGAGAGCGGAGCCCTGGTCCTCACCTGGGACACCGATGCCAATCCCGAACTCTCGCAGCGCTCCGTCTTTGTGAACCAGGCCCCCAATCGGGCGATCGGCCACACCCTGGTCGACATCATGGCCGAAGGGGTCCAGGCTCAGGGCGCGTCCTTGCCGGGCGACTACCTCATCGTCAGCGGCACTCCCACGGCCTCCAACCAGAACACCTGGATGAAATACATGCGGGAGCGCATTCGGGAGAAATATCCCGAAATGCGGTTGCTCCAGCATCTGACCCCCGGGGAGGACCAGCAGAAATGCCAGGAGCAGACGGCCGAAGCCCTCAGCGCCTACCCGGATCTGAAGGGCATCTGGGGCATCACCTCCGTCTCCTTTCCGGCCGTGGCCAAGGCCGTGCGCGACGCCAACAAGATCGGTCGGATCGAGGTCACCGGGCTGGGCATGCCCGAGGAGATGCGGGAATATGTCAAGGACGGCACCGTGCGCGAGTTCTGCCTCTGGGATCCGGTCGATCTGGGTTATCTCACCATTCGGGTGGCTCAACGGCTCAAGCAGGGCCCGCTGCCGCCGGGACGCTACGACTTCGGCAGGCTCGAGGGGGTGGAGGTTCGGGACGGGGAAGTCCTGCTGGGCCCGCCGCTTATTTTCGACGCCGGCAATATCGACAACTACAACTTCTGAGGGCGGCCGAAAAAATTTGCCGGCAGGGTGCCCTCCCGCTCCCGGCAGGTCCTGTCCCGGTAAGGATTTCCCTGTTTCACCGAGGATCGCATTCATGTGTCATTCGAGAATTCACCTATGCTTGGTCGCGGTCTTGCTGGTGGCGGCTACGGGTTGTGGTCCCGAGGAGCCAGTCGATTCCGGCAAAACGCGCCTGCTGCTGATTGGACAGGGGCCTGACGGCCATCCCCCCGGGACCCACGAGTTTCTGCCCGGTGTGCGCATCCTGAATCACTGCTTGAGGCAGTTTCCGGACCTGGAGGCGAAGGTGGTGGTGGCCGACGAGCCCTGGAGCGAGGGCCCGGCCCTGCTGGATTCCGCCGACGGCCTGGTTCTCTTTGTTTCGCAGGGAGCCAAGTGGCTGAGCAACGACCCCGACCGTCTGGCGGCCATGCAGCGTTTCGCCCGCAAGGGCGGGGCCATGGTGGTGTTGCACTGGGGAATGGGCACGGTCGAGGCCCAGAACATCGCCGCTTTCGTCAAGCTGTTCGGCGGTTGCCACGGCGGCCCGGACCGCAAGCACGACACGCTGGAGGTAACGGCCAGGATCCCCGCGCCCAACCACCCGGTCACCCGGGGCATTACCGATTTCACCGTCCACGACGAGTTCTACTACCGCCTCAAGTTCGTGCAGCCCACCTCGAGTATCTTCCCGCTTGTGCAGGCGGACATCGAGGAACAACGGGAGACCGTTGCCTGGGCCTGGGAACGCGGCGACGGGGGGCGCTCGTTCGGCTTCAGCGGCT
>JAPOZE010000187.1 GCA_026706225.1 Acidobacteriota bacterium | reverse complement strand
TTTCGAGCCGGCTGCCGGGTGTCCTATCTGGGAGCCACCCGGGATCCCAGGAATGTCTATCTGCGTTGCGGGTTCCGCTGGTGGAACGGAGGCGTCATGCGGCTGGAGCGGGAGGATTCGTCCGGGAGCGAGGAGGGTTTTTTCGCACCGGGCCAGGCCACCTCCGTTCGCGAGGCCAATTGGGGGGACCTGCCCGCCTTCGCCTGCTTCGTGGTTCAGCCTTGGGATGCGCTGGTGTTGGATTATCCGCGGGCCCTGCTTTCGGGGAAATATGTCAAGTTGCAGCGGTGTGTCTCCAACTTTCCGGCGGTTCACCAAGAGGCGGCGCCGCGCGGGGGGGTGCTGGGGGTTCTGGTGGGCGAGTCGTCCCACCGGGTGCTGGGCTTCGGCTCCATCACCCCCGAGCCCGGTGAATACCGGCGCCACAAGGCGGTCATCGACGTCTGCAGCCACGACAACTATGCCGATGGAGCGGACTCCCTGACCCGGTGGCTGGTGTCGGAAGCCGCTGGGCGCGGGGTGGAGCGCCTCCAGGCCTGGGTGGCGGCTTCGGACGCCGGCAAGCAGGAGCGCTTCCGCCGATTCGGCCTCAAGCCCCTTGCCCGGCTGCCGGGGCAGATCAGGCTGGAGGGCCGGGAGGTGGATGTCTTGGTGTTGGAGGGTCCGGCGGGTAGGGGGGCGTAGGCGGCGACAGTATAGGGTCATGAGTGAGAGACGGGGGCGCGCCGTTGGCGTGCTCCGGAGGAGAGTTTCGATGTCGAGCGGTGACAAATTGCCGAGAAGGGATTTCATCAAGGTCTCCATCGCCGGAGCCCTGGGCGGCTTCAGCGGCTGCGCCGGGGGATCGAGGGAGGAGGTGTCCCTGGAGCCGCGGCTCGACCGCGACCGCCGCTCCTGGACCTTCGTCGGCAGCGAGGAATGGTCTCAGGACGGCCAGGGGGGCCTCTACTCGCCGGTCTGGAACCAGAGGAAGGCCCGCTACAGCGATCTGCTGAAACGGGAGGACTTCGCCTACCCCAGCCGGGAGGTCCTGGCCGATACCGAAATCAGCCTGGAGTTTCAGACCTTCTACTGGTCGGTGACCAACCTGTCGATCGTCTTGCGGGCGCAGGACGACCGCCGGTTCTATTGCGTCGAGTTCGATGACATGGGGCGAAAGGGAGCGAAGTATGCAGTGCGCCTCTTTGTCCAGGACGGTTCCGGTTATCGGCGAGACATTGCCGGAGGTTTCGCGCCCCATCCCGGATTGCCCGAGCGTTGGGTGCAGCGCGGGCCGCGACCTGAAGAGTGGGAAGAGGCGACCCCCGGCTGGATGAAGGCCCGGGTTCTGGCCGAGGGGGATCGGATTCAGGTCTTTGTGGACGGGGAGTTGGTGCTGGATGTCCGGGACGGCACCTACCGGGCAGGCCGGGCGGGGGTGATGGCTCGGGGGCCGGTCAAGATGCGGCGCCTGTTCCTGCGCGGAAGGCGGGGCCGCCTGGAGGCCCCCTGGAGTACCTCCGGCGAGGAGCATCCGCGCTACTTCCATCCCTATCCGGACCCGGACAAGAATTACGGCGACAACCAGACCTACCCCGGGGTCTGCCGGACGGCCGAAGGCGACCTGGTGGTGTGGATGAGCGTCAACGGGGCCCCTCACAGCTTCAATGATTTCCTGCTGGTCCGTTCTCGGGACGAAGGCCGGAGCTGGGGGGAGCCGGTCCTGGTCGAGAAGTTGTCCGACGGGGGCAAGCCGGGCTTTTTCTTTGGGCACAAGGACGGCCGCCTGTCCTGCCTCTACACCTACGAATGGGATTCGGAAGTTGCGGGCCCCAAGGTCGCCTTTTCGGAGGACCAGGGACGAACCTGGACTCCGGCCCGGCCCCTGGAGGTGAGCGGGAAACCGCTGCAGGCCGCGGCCAGGGAGGGGAAGATCGGCCCCTACTCGCCTGTGACTCGATACTCGGACGGCACCCTGCTTCAGTTCTACTACCACGTGCAAACGGTGGCGGGTGGAAGCGTGGAGTCGAACGCCGAGCGGCGAGACCGCTCG
>JAPOZE010000145.1 GCA_026706225.1 Acidobacteriota bacterium | reverse complement strand
CCCTCCCGCAACCGCGCCCAGCGAATCGACCAGCAACACCCGGTGGATACCCGGAAGTCTTCCATCCTCTTGGAGGAATCCGCCTTCTTCCCCCAGGCCCACCACCGTCCCCATGGTGTCGAAAAAATCGGTGAGCATCAGGGAAAAGACCGCCAGGGCCGCTGACAGCAGCCCCAGGCGCGGGATAAAGCTCCAGTCCCAGCGGCCGAAGATCGCCTCGGGTCCGGTCAGGCCCTGAGGAAGCCCCACCAGGCTGGCGGGCACCGTGGCTGCGCCGCCGAACGCCTGCTGGTTGCCGAACGCGGAGTTCAGAAGGATGGCCACCAGGGTGGCGGACAGGATCCCCCAAAGCAGGGCCGCCCGCACTCTGCGGGACATCAGCCAGAGGGTCAGGAAGAAGCCGAAGAGGAATGTCGCTATGCCCAGGTCGCCGGGATTTCCCAGGGAAAAGGCGCCTCCCTCTCCTCGGGAGATCAGGCCCGCGTTGCTGAAGCCGATGATCGCCAGAAACAGACCGATCCCCGCCCCGATGGACTTTTTGAGCGGTGTCGGGATGGCATCCATCATGGCTTCGCGAAACCGGGTCAGCACCAGGACCAGAATGATGAGGCCCTGCAGGAGGACCACCGTCATGGCCTGGACCCAGGTGAGCTGCAACTGCCCGACCAGGTGGAGGGACACCACGGCATTCAGTCCCATTCCGGGAGCCAGGGCGAAAGGGTAGTTGCTGAGCAGGCCCATGAGAATCGAAAGCACTCCCGCGGCCAGGCAGGTGAGGCTCAGGACGGCGCCCGACGGAAGGGTGGCTCCGGTCGAATCGGGAATGTCTCCCAGAATGGTGGGATTGACGAAGATGATGTAGGCCATCACCAGGAAGGTGGAAAGGCCGGCCCGAGCCTCCACCGCCAGGGTGGTCCGGCGCCGGCTCAGCAGGAAGGTTCGTTCGAGCCGGCTCTGGGCCGAAGATGGGTTGCTAGCCATATTTGAAGGAAGGGCGGGTCCGGATGCAGGTTTTCGGCGGGCTGGTGAGCCCGTTTTCCCGGAAGCGCTTTCCACATCCGGCCGACTCCAGGATGGCGTACACGTTCGGGGTTTGCCACCAATCCGAAAAGACGTAGACGTGCGCTCCGTCGGCCATCTTCGGCCGAACCTTCACGAATAGCGACCTGAGGAACCACGTATGTCCCCAACTGGTCATCGTGTCGTGGCTGAACCATTCGGACCGCTCCAGGCTGCGGGACACTTTGGGTTCCTGCACCTGGCGCTCGGCGTCGCGGCGCGCTCCGCTGCTGTAGGGCGGATCTGTGATGATCGCCTCTATCTGGCCCTGCGGAAGGGTGTCGATGGCCTCCAGGGCGTCGCCCTGTATCAGTTGGTAAAGCTCGCTCATGCGTGGCGGGAAAAGTCGCGGGCGGCCTGGTCCAGGAACGGGTCGAGCTCCGGAAAGCTCGGATAGCCATCCCGGCGGACATTGTACCGGCCAAGGTCGAATTTTCGGAGAAAAGCACGGACGGAAAGCGAAAGCGAGACGGCCCGCTCACGGCAGACCAAGGCAAAACCGGCGTCGTTCAGGTGGGTCCAGTACAGGGTCAAGGTGTGGGTTTCGGCGTCGGCCGTGGCCACTCCACGGCATCCGAAATCCCGCATCCGCCGGTCCAGTTGCCGGGCGGCCTCAAGGGCCAGCGGACAGCGGCCGGGCATCCGGCGCCGGCCTTTGCGGATGGCGGACGGTGACAGTCTCATGGCGTTCCTTCCATCATCTCGACCGGGACAAGCGGTTATTGCGTTCCAGGCAGAGGGAGCGGTCGGATCAGAGCCGCACCGCTTCGCTCGCCTCGATATTCAGGGTGCGGTAAATTCCGTGGCCAGACTCAACTTGCCCCACAACACCTTGAAGATGCCCGCTTTCTGCTCGCCTTCGAGCCTGAGGGACAAACGGTCCACCTCGCGGGAAGTCTCCTCCAGCTTCAAGGGGACCTCGGCCACTTTGGAATAGTCGGTGCCGTTGATTTGCAGGTGCCATCTCCCGTCC
>JAPOZE010000588.1:1751-2039 GCA_026706225.1 Acidobacteriota bacterium | reverse complement strand
CAGGCCGACCACCAGGTACAGCAACGGGAAATGCAGGTTCCTTCTGCAAAAAATCCATGGTTTCCTCCGTGGTTGACCGCCAAGCCGATTTTGCTTTGAATGGGGTTTTTGGTTCCTACTCCTATAAACAATCGAAACCGAGATTGGTCACAGTTTTTTTCAAGGGGTGCGTTCAGGACTGCGGGGAGTCTTCGGGAGATAACGACCGCGAGCGGGCATCGAGGCGGCCTTGGAGCAGACGGACGGCACGGCTCAGGCGGGTGGAAACGGCCGAGGGGGAGATATGAA
>JAPOZE010000588.1:0-1741 GCA_026706225.1 Acidobacteriota bacterium | reverse complement strand
AGACGTTCTGCGGTCTGACGGGTGGAGAGGCCCTGGTACAGGCGCAAGTCGAGGATCTGGCGGTAGGTGCCCGGCAGCATCTGGATCATTTCCGCGCAATCCCGCAACTGGCGTTCCCTGATATCCGCGCAGGCTGCGTTCTGAAGCAGGAGAGAGGGCTTTTTGAGGATGGCGGCCCTTGGGTTTGGTTGCCGGTAGCAGACGGGCGGGATGTGATCCGGCAATCATCCCCCATTGGATTGCAGTGGATTACAAGGGATGTTTTGGGCCGGCCGAACGGTTGCAGGACTCAGTTAAGTCAATGATATGAGATACACTTATGGAATCTAGTGGACAAGAATAGACGTTGCTGGAACTTGAAAGGATGTTGCGGTACAGGAAGCGGACTCGCTTGATGATCGGGTGCGTGTTGGAGGTGTTCCATGGGTCTGGAAGCCGGTTTTGAAATCCTGGTTGGAGCATGGGCGATGGTTGAACTCAATACGGTGAGACCGCCCGCCAAAAATCCTGTATATCCTTTCCATCCATGTATATGAACCATCTACTCATGCGCGGTTTCGTACCAGCCTCCCGGTACACGGCACCGGACATTGTTTCGGGCTATGGGGATGACAACAGGGACCGTATCCGCTTGAGGTCTTCCCAGACCTGCCGCTTTGCGGGCGGATTTCTCAGCAGGTAGGCCGGATGATAGGTAGCCACCAGTCGAGCTCCGCGGAAGGAGTGGATCTTCCCGCGCAGTCGGCCGATCGGGGTCCTGACTTGCAAGAGGGTCTGGGCCGCGGTAAGGCCGAGGCAACAAACCACCTCGGGCTGCAGGACCGCAAGCTGTCGCACCAGAAAGGGCGAACAGGCGGAGATCTCATCTTCCTGGGGCGTGCGGTTGCCGGGTGGTCTGCATTTCACCACGTTGCAGATGTAGACCTCGTCCCGCCGCATCTGTATGGCTTCGATCATTTTGGTCAGCAGTTGACCTGCCCGTCCCACGAATGGCAGGCCCTGCCGGTCCTCTTCAACACCGGGTCCCTCGCCCACGAAAACCAGTCGGGCCCGCGGGTTGCCGGCTCCGAACACGATGTGGGTTCGGTCCTGGCACAGCTTGCACCTCTGGCAGTCTCCCAGGTCATCACGGACCTCTTCCAGGGAAGAATCTCGCACGCTTTCCGGGCCGGACTCGGCGAACAGGGACGTCTGAGTCGAGGGTGCGGACTGCTGCTGTCGGTGGGAACGGCTCGTAGTTTTGCCGCGCGCGGATTCAGCCAATCTGAGGGCTCCGCGCACCGCTTTGGGATCGAAACGGTCGATCCCGGATTCGGCAAAAAACCTCAGGTGAGCCTTCAACTGTTCCAGCAGGGCGGGATCGGGACGGTCAGGCATGGCGCTTCTTTAACCCAACCACCTGGTCCAGGATGGCGTGAGCAATATCTCGCTTGGATCGCTTCCCCAGTGGGATTTCCGAACCCTCGGCGGTAAGCATGGTGACCACGTTGGTATCCCCGTCGAAACCGGCTCCCTCCTGGGTGACGTCGTTCGCCACCAGGAGATCCAGTTTCTTGGCTGCCAATTTTCTCCGCGCATTTTCCAGCACCCGCTCGGTTTCGGCGGCAAATCCCACCAGAATCTGACGGTGCTTGCGGCTGGACAACTCGGCCAGGATGTCGGGAGTCGGGACCAGCGACAGGCGCGCGGGGGCCTGTCCCTTTTTCAGCTTCTGTCCGGACCGGCCGGCGGGCGTGCAGTG
>JAPOZE010000398.1 GCA_026706225.1 Acidobacteriota bacterium | reverse complement strand
CGCATTGCAGCCTACGCGCCCCTCACCGGCAGGGATCGGGAGGTAGCTCACTACCTGGAAAAGTACCGCGAGGTGCAGCGCTTCCTGAGTCGGGCCGGGACGCTGGTGGACCAGGCGGTAAATCACCACCTGGGACGGAGCTTCAGCGATCTGACGGTCACCTTCGGCTGCACCGGCGGACGCCACCGGTCGGTGTTCTGCGCCGAGCGCCTGGCCGCCCACCTCCGATCCCGGAAGGATCTGCGGGTCGATCTTCACCACCGGGAGCTGGACTCCATGCCATGAAAGCCATGATCCTGGCGGCGGGACGGGGAACGCGCCTGGGCCCGCTGGGCCGGCAAAGGCCCAAGGCGCTGGTGGAAATTCAGGGGATCCCCCTGTTGGCCGGGGTCATCTCTCGATTGGCCCAACAGGGCTTCAGGGAGATCATCGTCAATACCCACCACCTGGCCGACCAGGTGGCTGACTTCCTGGCCGGCTACCGTTGGAGTCACCGCCTGGCCGGGCTCACCCTGGTGGTCTCTCGGGAACAAAACCTGCTGGACACCGGCGGGGGCGTGCACCGAGCCGGCTGGTTCTTCGATGACGGGAAACCCTTCCTGGTCCACAACGTGGACGTGCTCAGCGATCTGCACCTGGGAGGGCTGGCGCAGGCCCACCTCGATTCCGGAGCCCTGGCCACCCTGGCGGTCCACCAACGCCAGAGTTCCCGGCGACTGCTCTTCGACTCCCGAGACAGCCTGTGCGGCTGGCAGTCGCTGGCCACCGGGCAGGAGCGCATGGCCCGCTCTCCGGACGGGCCCCTCACGCCCCTGTCCTTCATGGGTATCCAGGTAATCTCCCCCGCCCTGCTGGACAGCCTCGCCCTCTCCCCACCCTTCTCGCTGGTGGACGCCTACCTGGAAGCGGCGAGCCGGGGTCTGCCGGTGCGGGCCCACCGGTCCGATGAGGCCAGGTGGGCGGACCTGGGCAGCCGGGAACGGCTCAAGCAGGCCGAAGAGCTGTTCGATCCAGCCTTCTTCGCCGACCTGAGGAAGGGCCCCTGAGAGCAGCATGCTGCTCAGTTCATGGCCGCCCCGCCGTCCACGTGAATGGTCTGGCCGGTGATATTGCGGGCTTCCTCCGAGGCCAGGAAGGCGGCCAGGTTGCCGATGTCCTCGGGTGTCTGCTCGCGCTGCAGGGGTGTGCTCTTGTGGAACCAGGCTTCAAACAGCTCGCGGGGCTCCATCCCGGCAAAGGAGGGCTCTCCCGCGGCCACCAGCGGCGCCAGGCGCTTCCAGAAGTGTCCCCAGACCATTCCCGGGCAGATGGCGTTGACGTTGACGTTGTAGGGGGCCAGGTCCTTGGCCACGATGCGGGTCAGGGTGAGCAGGGCGTTCTTGCCGGCGGCGTAGGCAGGCACGATCTGGGGGTCGCGCTTGGCGGCGATCGAGGAGATGTTGATGATCTTGCCGGAACGGCGCTCCATCATGTGGGGAGCCACCGCCTTGCAGAGGAAGAAGGGACCCTTGACGTTGATGGTGTAGTTGTCGTCCCACTCCTCCTCGGTCTGATTGGTGAAGGGCAATCCCAGCCGCTCGCCGAAGTGGCCGGCGTTGTTGACCAGGATGTCAATGCAGCCGAACTCCTTCAAGGATGCCTGCACCAGTTCCCGACAGTCCTTTTCCAAGGTGATGTCGGCCTGAACCGCAAGAGACCGCCGGCCGGTTCCGCGGATCTCTTCGGCCCGCTTCTCCGCAGCCTCCAGGACAATGTCGGCGACTACGATGTGGGCGCCCTCCCGAGCCAGGCAGAGGGAGATGCCGCCGCCGACAGCTCCGCCACCGCCGGTGACGATGGCGACCCGATCCGGTATGCGCATGGATATTCCTTTCGATCAGACGACCGGTGGCAGATTGCTGCCTCCCGTCCCGGAGTATACCCGGACTCCCGGTAAATCGGTCAGGCTTTTGACGAACTCCGAGCGCACCGCGGAGGTTAGCTACCCACCCGGGAGCGCGGGCGTCCCGCCCGCACACGTCTTGGCACAGCCTCGGCCA
>JAPOZE010000007.1 GCA_026706225.1 Acidobacteriota bacterium | reverse complement strand
TGCTTGGCGAAGGCAATTGGGCGAATCGGGAGAATTCGTCCACCATCCCCTTCAAGGTCTTGACTTCCTGGGTAATGGTGTGCACGCACTCCTTGACGGTGGCCTGAAAGCCGGAAGAGGTCTTGGAGCGGGGATCGGCGTCGTCTCCCGGCACCCCGGTTCTGGACAGGTGTTTGAGGATTCGGTCAGCCGAGAGTTGAATCGGGGTGAGTGGATTCTTGATCTCGTGAGCCATGCGCCGAGCCACCTCTCGCCATGCGTTGGCCTTCTGGGCTCTGAGCAGCTCGGTCAGGTCCTCCACAACCATTACGAACCTTTGAGATCCGGCATCCGCCGGATCCAGAGAACTGAGGGTCACGGCGCCGTAGAAGGTCCCCCCTCGGGTCGTTATCTCCAGTTCCTTGGAAGCGATCTTCACGCGGGCTGCCTTGGCCATCAGGCTTTGGATCTCGGCCAGGTCCTGGGGTTGAAACAACTCCTCCAGCGACAGACCCATGTCGTCCGTCCGACCCAGCATCTGCTGGGCGGCCTCGTTCATGGTGCTGATGGACGAGTCGGCGGCGATGGAGATGACTCCGGTGGGAATGTTCTCCAGGACCGTCTCGGTGTATCGCCTCCTGGCTTCCGAGGCCCGGTGAGACTCTGCCAGGTCCCGATTCTTTGACGCCAGGTCTCGAGCCGCCTCATCGAGTTGAGAGGTCATGCGGTTGAACGAGGAGACCAGGACGCCCAGCTCGTCCGGGGCGGGGCTGTCGACCTGCACGCTCAGGTTTCCTTGCGATACTTCGTTGGACGCTTCGGCCAGGGCCCGGATGGGTTGGGTAATCTTGCGCGACAGGAAGAGGGCGATCCAGACCGCCGGCAAGAGAACCAGCAAGGTGACCACCCCCAGGACCAGCATGAAGTTGGTCCGGATCATCTTGCGTTCCTCCTTCATCTGCTCGTACTCCCGACTGAGACTGGACAACTCCCGAGCGAAACCCGCCATTTCCACGGGCGGACGGGACCCGACAATCAAGCCTCCGGACTCGCCTTGCGCCCCGGCCAAAAGCAAGGGCTGCTCCTGCCGGTCCGCCGCTGAGCCTTCCGTCCAGGGGACGGTCCACACCTGGTCGTTCAGGGCTTCGGAGAGTCCCTGTCCCGACAGGTTCTCGCCAACGACTTCCAGGGGGCGAACCATCTCGCGGAAGCGGGAATCGGCAGGGAGCCAGGCCCGCCCGTTCCGGTACGCAAGCAAGAGGTCGCCGGACCGGTCGAGGACGACCGCGAAAGGGATCTCCAACTGCGGAGCGATGCGTTCCAGCTCCCGGACCCCGTCCGTAGCGGGAGCGGTCCACAATCTCCGGAGATCGGGATGCCTGACCAGGAATCGCGCGGTCGACACCGCCCGCTGCGAGGCGTCTCTTTCCACCTGCCTGGCGATTTCTCCAATGCCCAGGGGTTCGAAGGCCTGGTCGAGGGGAGAGCTGAACCACTTGTCCAGGTTCCGGTTTACCACGGCGTAGGCGAAGAAGGACATGAAAACGCCTGGAACCAGGGCTACACCCAGGAAGGAAAGCAGGAGTTTGCGGTGAAAGCGCGACCCCGGCCTTTGACTCCTTTGCTCGAAGTAGAGCTTCAGAAGGTGGCGCAGCAGAATCAAAATGAAGGTCAGCAGCAGAATGACGTTGAGCGAAGTGAAGGCCCACAGGAACAGGGTAGTCTGGCTTTCGGGATCGCTGAGAATGGGAGAGAGGTCGAAGGCCTGCTGCACGACCGCAAACAGCAGCAGCACGCAGACCAGCACCGCCAGCGGGATGAGCCTTCTTCTCGATTCGCTCGATTTCGGTGTCATGTCGATCCGATCATTATCGGCCCGCGGAAGGCAATTTCACAAGCGATTCCCCCGAGTGTGTCGTTCCCCGAGTTCGACGCCGGCGTCGGAGCGGGAAGAGCCGAGCCAAAAAGCGGACAAAAAAAGCGGGCAATAAGAGTTGACACCGTCGGAATTTCTGGCGTACCATCGGCTGTTTGCAGTTCAAGTAGTTCCGTTCTTTGAAAACT
>JAPOZE010000011.1 GCA_026706225.1 Acidobacteriota bacterium | reverse complement strand
CCTCCTCGCTTTGCGGTTCCTGCTCCAATATCTGTCCGGTCAAGATCGACCTCCATCACCAACTGCTGTGGCTGCGGGAGAAGCTGGTATCCCGCCGGGCGACTCCCTGGCAGGAACGACTGGCGATGTCTCTCTTCGCCGCCGGCATGAAGGATCCGAAGCTGTATCGGATGGGGTCGGCGCTGCTGCGGCTGTTGTTGAAGGTGGCAGGCAAGAGCAATCGACCCATACCTGTGCCGGGGTGGAGCCCCACCCGGGATTTTCCGGCCTTGGCCGAGACCTCCTTCAAACAGTGGTGGGAGGACAACCGGCAACAGGGAGACGGACCATGAACGGTTCCCGGGAGGTCATTCTGGGCCGCATTCGGCGGGCGCTGATCCGCCCCGGCGCCGCACAGCATCAGGAGCCTGCCGGCGCCGAAAGCGTCCAATCCCTCCCCGCCCGGGTCGGTTCCGCCCGGCTCCTCGAACAGTTTCAGGAACAATCCGCGCGGGTCGGCGGCGAACCTCGGCTTTGCACGGGCATCGAGGCGGCGCTGACCGGCATTCAGGACCTGGTGGCCACAGCCGGATACCGCAGGGTCGCCGTGTCCAACCATGAAATCTGCCGGCGCCACCGCCTGGCGGAGGCGCTTTCGGACCTGCTTCCCGAGGTGAGCCTTTGGAGCGAGACAGGCGATGCGAACAGCAATCCTGCCCGGCGACGGAATTCCCGACAACTGGCCCAAGCCGATTTATGCCTCACCGGCGCGGAATTCCTGATCGCCGAAAGCGGCACCGTCCTGATCGCCAGCACCGGGGCCAGCCGTCAGATCAGTCTGCTCCCCACCGCTCACCTGGTGCTGGCCACTCCCGATCAGGTCTATCCCGACCTGGCGGCGGTCTTCGAGCAGCTCGGAACCGCAGCTGAAGAAGGCCGCCTGCCGGCGGCGCTGACCATGATCACCGGCCCCAGCCGCACCGCCGATATCGAGAAGGTCCTGATCAAGGGGGCCCATGGGCCGGTGCGACAGCTCACCTGGGTGATCGGGGAGGAGCTGTAGCCCGCATTTCTCGCCAGGCCACTGGAGGCAGGACAAAAGTCAATTGTCTTCAACACCTTGATTGGCTTCATGTAAAGGGTTTGCGGATAACAGACTGCGCTGGGCATGCCCCCTGGTGAGAAATGCGGGCTAGAGCCCGCCGAAGAGGGTGATGGAGTTGGCCGTCCAGCGGTCGATGGGGGACCAGAAGACGATCAGGAGGATGTTGGGGACCAGCAACAGAACCAGCAGGGCCAGGTTCAGGGGGGAGATGCGCAGCGGGGTGGGCGGACGCTCATCGTTTTCCAGGATCATGTGCTTCATGACCCTCATGTAGTAGAAGGCCGCAACGGCGGCGTTGAGGGCTCCCACAAGCGCAAACCAGTAGAGGCCCTGATCGATGACGGCGCCGAAGATGTAAAGCTTGCCCAGGAAGCCGGCAAAGGGCGGAATACCGATCAGCGACAACAGGAAAATGCTCATGGCGACGGCCAGAAAGGGCGAGCGGCGAAACATCCCGTTGTAGTCCTGCAGTTCGAAGGTCTTTTCGCTGTTGAAAATGACCGTGACCACGAAAAAGGCCCCCAGATTCATGAAAAGGTAGACAAAGAGATAGACCAGCATGGCCTTGAGGCCGGTTCCGGTCAGCAGGACCGCGCCCATCAGGATATAGCCGGCATGGGCGATACTGGAATAGGCCAGCATGCGCTTCAGGTTGTTCTGGGTGAGAGCGGCGATGTTTCCCAGGCTCATGGTCAGCACCGACACCACGATAAGCACCAGGGGCCAGTCGATGCCGCTGATAAATCCCCACTGCTCCCCCGCCGGCTGACTCATTCCACTCAGAAAGAAGCGCACCAGAATGGCAAACCCCGCGGCTTTCGGAGCTACCGACAGAAAGGCCGTGACTGGTGTGGGCGCTCCGGTATAGACGTCCGGGCACCAGAAATGAAAGGGCACCGCGGCCGTCTTGAACCCGAAACCGGCCGTGGTCAACACCACCACCAGTAACAGGGTAACCTGATTGAACAAGAC
>JAPOZE010000400.1 GCA_026706225.1 Acidobacteriota bacterium | reverse complement strand
CTCGATCTTCAATGTCGATGCCAGCAGCGTCTTCACCCAGGACTTTTCCAAGTTGCCCTTCAAGCGCCTGGGCCGAAAGATCTACCCCATGCAGCCCGACACGACCTTCGAGATCTGAGGCCTTTTCCTCCAGTCTTTCTTGGTGTGTCTTTGCGGTCCTTCGCGCCCCTTCGTGGATGCCTCTTGAGAATTGCGCCGCCGGTTACTTCGTCGCCTGTTCCGAATTCAGCGATTGCAGCCATCCCTCCAGGTGGCGTGCGGCGAATTCCCGACCCCCCAGACCGAATGCGATGGCCAGGGCCACCGCCACCGCGCCCAGGATCAGGCCGAAGGCCAGGTTGACGATTTCGTCCGCCAGGCCCATGTGCCGCAAGGCCATGGCTCCCGACAGCACGATGATGGCGATGCGGGCGCCCGGCGCCAGCAGGCGGGACTGGGCGGCTCCGGCCGCCAGCACCGTCCGGTGCACGAAGCTGGCCAGGAAGAGTCCGATGGCGAAGATAACCAGTCCGACCACGATGCGGCCGGCGAAGACGAGGAACTGCGAGGTCAGTTGAGACAGAACCTCGAAGCCGAGGAGACCGGCCGCTTCAGTGACGGCGAAGAGCATGATGGCCACCAGGATCAGGGTCCCGGCTATGGCCGAGGGGGTCGGTTCTCCGTTGCCGGTTTCCTTGCCCAGACCCAGCTTGGCCAGGATGCCGTTGAAGCCGGCGCCGGCCAACAGGTTGGCTACCAGTCCCGACACCACCCGGCCCACCAGGTAGGCGATGGTCAATATCAGCACAGCGCCGAAAATGGCCGGAATGGCTTCCAGGATCATGGTGAGCATGTTGCTGGCCGGCACCGTGATGGCTTCCATCCGGAGGGCGTTGAGGGCGGCGATCACCACCGGCAGGAAGATCAGGATGTAGGCGATCAGTCCCACCACCCCGGATAGCCGCTGGGTCCCCAGGGCGGTGGAGAGGCCTCCTTTCTCGCTCAACGCGTCCAGTCCCACGGCTGACAGCAGGCTGCTCACCACCCGTTGCACGATGCGGGCCACGAACCATCCCACTCCCAGGATGACCGCTGCCGTGAACAGATTGGGAATGAACCCCGCTACCTTCCCAACCATGGCTTGAATCGGTTCCAGCAGTCCTTCCACGGCCAGGGCGTTGAGGACGCCCGGCAGAAACAGCAGAAAGATCAGCCAATAGACGGCATCGGCCAGGCTCCTGGCCAGAGGGGGGCGTTGCTTGTCCTCCTCTCCGACCCCGCCTCTCAGCCGCTCGTCCAGCCTGGCGGCGGTCAGCACCTTGGCAATGACCAGTCTCAGGACCGAGGCCAGGATCCAGGCGATGATCAGGAGCAAGCCCGCGCCCAGAATGCGGGGGGCGAACTCGAAGATGCTGGTGAGGAGCCGGTTGAGGGGCTCGGTCAGTAGGGTCAGTCCCAGGGTCTGGAAGACCGCCACCAGCACGAACAGCATGATGAGATAGTAGGCGCCCCTGCCGACCCAGTTGTCGACACGCACGTCCCTGGCCCCTTCCTCTCTGCCGAACCAGGCCGCCATCCGGGCGTTGATCGCGGTGCGGCGCATCAAGGCCCGCAGGAGGGCCCCCACGATCAGGGCAATCAGCCACCCCGCGATCAGGATGCCCAACGCCGCTGCAATCCTGGGGATATAGGGGCCGGCCACCTGGGTGATCTGATCCATCATTACGTTCAGCATGGCTTCTCCTTGGTTGGGGTCTTCGTGAAAGGCCGCGTTTCCCACTCGGGATCGCGGCAAACTATCGCACCGTCCGCCCGGACATGCGGGCTAACGTCCGCAGCTGCCTTTCCAAACCCAGGTAGCCGGCGTTCTCCGGATAGAGCGCCAGGAGCCTCCGGCCGTGAACCAGCGCCCTCCCGAACTCCCTCCGGTCCCGGTAAATGGTGGCCAGCGCGAACAGGAGATCGCGGTCATGAGGTCGGGATCTCAGTGCTTGTTCCAGGACGCGGATCGCCCGGGCCGATTCTCCCAGGGAGTTGAGCGCCACCCCGTAGACGTAGGCATGGCGGCTGTTGTCCGGCTCCAG
>JAPOZE010000706.1 GCA_026706225.1 Acidobacteriota bacterium | reverse complement strand
GCCCGGACTGCGGCTGCTCAGGCTGCCGGCGGTGGACACCTTGCGTCTCAGCCCCTTGGCCTTTCCCCGCCACCCCTATCATCACCTCGTCAAGCACTATCAGGACGGAGGGCTCAAGCGCGGGCGGGTGAACGATCCGGAACTGGACTCCCGGCTGGCCCTGGAGGTGTTCCGGGACCAGCAGTCAGCCCTGAAGGAGACGGCGTCGGATCTGCTGGCGGCCTGGCACTGGCTGGCCACAGTGGGAACTGAGGCCCTGGACCGCGGTCTGGGCGATTTCTTCTCGGAGCTGCGCGGTGCACGAAGACCCTCGGACGGCGAGGCCCGGGCGGCCATGGCCCGGCGACTCTTGGGCGTGGCCTGCGTGACTCAGGGGTGGGAGGTCCTGAGCAAGGCGAGAGACTACGGATGGGCTCTGGCCTACACGCTGGCATGGCTGTCGGTAGCGGGAGGCAACTCGGTCATGCCGCCCTGGGTGCGACATCAGTTTCCCGAAGCGGGGCGCCTGGTGCGCCGGCTCAGGGACACCGCCTGCACCGATCCAGCTTGCGACTGGTGCCGGGAACGGCACGACCCCCGCAAGGAGTTGAAGCGCTGGTTCGGCTTCGAGGATTTTCGCCCCGAACCGGCCGATGAAAGCGGGCGCCCCCTGCAGCAGGCCATCGTGGAGGAGGCGATGGCGGGCAAGCACGTGCTGGGAATTCTGCCGACCGGCGCCGGCAAGTCTCTCTGCTACCAGGTCCCGGCCCAGTCCCGCTATGACAACACCGGCGCCCTGACGGTGGTGATCTCGCCCCTGGTTGCGCTGATGGCGGACCAGGTGGCCGGGCTGGAAAAGCACGGGATCGGTTCCTGCGTGACCGTCAACGGGCTCCTGTCCATGCCCGAGCGGGCCGATGCCCTGGACCGGGTTCGGCTGGGAGACGCGGGTATCCTCCTCATTTCGCCGGAGCAACTCCGCTCCCGTTCGTTGCGGCGGGTTCTCGACCAGCGCGAGATCGGCGCCTGGGTGCTGGACGAGGCCCACTGCCTGTCGCGCTGGGGCCATGACTTCCGTCCCGATTACCGCTATGTGGGCCGCTTCATCCGGGAAAAGGCGGGCGCCGGGCCGGTGCCGCCGGTGTTGTGCCTGACGGCCACCGCCAAGCCCGACGTGAGCCAGGACATCAAAGACCACTTTCGGGACAAGCTCGGCATCGAGCTGAAGATCTTCGACGGCGGGACCGGCAGGCCCAACCTCACCTTCGAGGTGATGCCGACCTCGGGAGACAAGAAATTCAGCGACATTCACCAGGTCCTGACTTCCTATCTGCCGCCTGACACGCCCGGCGGCGCCATCGTCTACTGCGCGACCCGGCGCCAGAGCGAGGAGGTGGCCGAATTTCTACAGGTGAATGAAGTTGAGGCGGAGTACTTTCACGCAGGCCTGCAGCCGGAAAGCAAGAAGGAGGTGCAGCGGCGCTTCATCAATGGCGATCTGCGCGCCATCGCGGCGACCAATGCCTTCGGCATGGGGATAGACAAGCCGGACGTGCGGCTGGTCATTCACGGCGACCTTCCGGGGTCGCTGGAAAACTATCTCCAGGAGGCCGGCCGCGCCGGGCGTGACCGCGCATCGGCGCGTTGCGTGCTGCTGTACGAGTCCGAAGACGCGGAGCGCCAGTTCGGGATGTCGGCCTACTCGCGGCTGACCCGGCGAGAGATCCACGGCGTCCTCAGAGCGTTGCGCAACCTGGACCGCAAGAAGCGATTGGGCGGCGAAGTGGTGGCCACCCCGGGCGAGATCCTGGGCGAGGACGAAGAAAAGGCGTTCAAGCGCGACTCTGTCACCGACGATACCCGGGTGCGCACCGCCGTTGCCTGGCTGGAGGAGTCGGAGCTGCTGACCCGGGAGGAAAATGTCGTCCAGGTGTTTCCGTCCTCGCTGCGGGTGAGCTCGGTTGAGGAGGCCGCCAAGCGCCTTGAAAGAGCAGGTATCACCCAAGACTACCGCCGCCGGTTGTTGCGCATTGCCCAGGTGTTGATCGAGGCTGACGCCGACGAGGGCATCACGACCGATGAGCTGAT
>JAPOZE010000341.1 GCA_026706225.1 Acidobacteriota bacterium | reverse complement strand
CCATTGTTCCCGCTTCCGTTCAATCAAAGGCCAGGGGAAGGATCCAGGAGACCACTTCCCCGACTTCGTAGGTCTCCAGGGGCTCCAGCATGCCCTGTTCATCGATCCGATAGCTGGACAGCCGGCCAGACTCGTCGCTGCCGGCAAAAAAGAAGCGTCCATCCGCGGTAATGCCCAGGGTCCGAGGAATCGGCTGGCTGGGAACCCAACCCAGGGGCGAAAGCAGTCCGGTGCCGTCCTCCACGGCGAAGGCGGCAACGCTGTTGTGACCGCGGTTGGAGACGTAGACGGCCTTCCCCTCGGGGTGGACCCGGACCGACCCGGTACTGTTCTTGCCCTGGAAGCCTTCGGGGGGAAGGGTCGACAAGGACTGGAGAGGGGTGAGGTTGCCGCTGGAGGCGTCCAGGCCATAGGCGCCCACGCTGGAGGACTGCTCCTCGTTGGCGTACATCACTTTCCCCGAGGGATGGAACGCCAGGTGCCGGGGTCCACGACCCGGCGTCGTCGCAATTCTGGGGATCCGCGATGGGCGCAGACTGCCGCTGGAGGGGTCGAAGCGAAACTGGTGAATGCTGTCGGTGGGCGCCACGTGGGGGACGAAGGCATAGCGATTGGACGGATCGGTCAGGATGGAGTGAGCATAGATCTCGGTGATTCGCTGGTCGCAAGCGGGGCTGCGCACGGCGCCGTCGCTGCCGATGGGATGAACCGTCACCATTCCGGCAATCAGGTAGGCGGCCAGCAGAAAGCGCCCACTGAGGTCTGTGGCCACGTAACAGGCATCGGCCTCCAGCTCCACTTCGCCGATCTGGGCCACGTCTCCGCTGGCGGGATCGATACGAAAGCTGGCCACCGCACTGTAGGACTCGCTCCGAAGCTGCTGGTAGAGATATCGCTGCCCGGGATCGGCGCAGAGCTGGTAGGGACGGGACGACAACCGGATCTGCCGGTTCAGCCGGAGCTTGCCGGAGAGCGCATCCATCCCGAAGATCAGGAATTTCCGCTCTTCGATCAGTGGAACGTAGAGGTAGCTGGACATGATGGCTCTTCGGTTACGGCTCCCTTTCCGCCGGTTCCCGCCGGCAAAGCCTATGCCAGCCTATCACAGCTCAGAAGCCGGCGATAAAGCCCCTCCAGGGCAGGCCCATGGGCCGCGTTCCGCTCCCGCTCCTAAAAAATTCCCGTTTCACACTCGTCTCATCCGCTCCATCGGGACAACCCACCCGGGAGCGCGGGCGTCCCGCCCGCATGCTATGCCGTTGCGTGCCGCTCAGTTTCCCTGCGATGGGACGCCCGGCCGCCCTGCCCGAGGGAACCGCACCGGCCCGGTCGAAGCAGAGCCCTGGCGCCGTCGCCGATTGATTCCGGTGGAGGAGATGGGCGAGGCTGTGCCAGGAATTGTTCGGGCGGGACGCCCGCGCTCCCGGGTGAGTTTCACGCCAATGACATCGTCGCGTCAATGAATAGTCCTTCTCGATGGATCTGCCACCTCGGCGGGGCGGCTACCCTGTCAGGGTCAGCCCAACCAGTCTTCCGGGGGGCGGGCGTGTGAACAGGAAGCTGGCCAGGTAACCCACCAGCAGGTTCACCACCATGCTCAGCACCGGGATCCACATCCAGCTGATGGGCTCATGGGATACCGTCACCATCCGGCCTTCCTTTTCCAGGAGGTAGAACAGCTCTCCGTTTCTTATATCCCACCGGCGCCCTTCTTCCCGGACCAGCACGGCCGCATCGCTCCTGATCACGATTCCATGGGTCCTGAACCTCCCTGCCAACCTCGTGGAGATCGCACCCCGGTCCAGGCCTTCCGGGACGCCCGACTCCACCGCGAACAGAGTCGCCTTGTTGAGGACGGGCTGAACCATGGGCGGCAAGCCGTTGAACCCCAGCGACAGGGCGATGGCCGCCACCGCACCGCACAGGACACCTGGGGTATTGACTCTCCTGGACAAGATGCCCAACACGAAAAACGCGCCGATGGGAGCTGAGACCAGGCTCGTCAGCCGCGTGAAATGTTCTCCGGCAGTGCCTTTCTGCTGGTCGTATTGAGAGAGCGCAAACGCCAGCA
>JAPOZE010000454.1 GCA_026706225.1 Acidobacteriota bacterium | reverse complement strand
GAATGCCAGCTTCCCAAGCTGGACGTCGCGGGTTCGATTCCCGTCTCCCGCTCCATCTATTCCTTTTCAGCAAACCCATTGGCACTCAAACCCACTGTACCCTCAGTCAGTACCTCAACATCACTTTCACCTTGAGGGGGAGTCGGCGAGACGCGGGCGACACCCGCGCTCGAGCCGGAGGGGGGCAAACTCGCCGTACCATGAGTGAACAGCCCTCCGCAACCGGTATCCCCGCCGCCCGGCCCACCGGCATCCGCTGGCTGGTCCTGGCCCTGGCCTGCGTGACCAGTTGGCTCCTCTACCTGCACCGCTACTCCTGGGGCGTCATCAAGCCTGAGGTCAAGGCGGAATTCGGCTTCTCGGATACCCAGTTGGGGTGGCTCGACTCTGCTTTCAACCTGTCCTACGCCCTTTTCCAGGTTCCCGGAGGCCTGCTGGGAGACTTGCTGGGGCCGGCGATTGTGCTGCCGGTCATCATCTTCGCCTGGTCCGGTTGCGTGGCCGGCACGGCCATGGTGGGACAGGCCTGGTCCTTTGCCGGAGTGCGGACCCTGTTCGGCCTGACCCAGGCCGGTGCCTATTCCAATATCTCCAAGGTGACCCGGAGCTGGTTCCCCTTGTCTGTGCGCACCACCGCCCAGGGGCTGATCGGATCCTTTTCCGGGCGGGCCGGCGGGGCCAGCGCCGCCCTGGTGGTCGGCACCCTGCTGCTGGGCTGGCTGCAGATGGAGTGGCGAGCGGCCATGTGGTGGCTGGCTCTGGCGGGGATCGGCTTTGCCGTGGCCTTTCGGCTGCTGTTCACCGACAGCCCGGCCAGCCACCCCTGGGCCAATTCGGCCGAACAGGCGCTGGTAGATGGAGAAGAGCCGGTCCGAACGCCGGCATCCGGCGCTGCGCCGCGTCTGGACCTGAGCCGGCCGGCCCTGGGCAACCTGGCCGTGCTCATGCTACATGGCGTGGCCAGCGCGGGCGCCGACACGCTCTACGTCTATTGGATCCCGCTCTTCCTGAGCGAGGCCAAGGGGTTCGACCCCGTTCAGATGGGGATCTTCGCCAGCCTGCCCCTCTGGGGCGGAGCCGCCGGCGGGGCTTTTGCCGGGGTGCTCAACGACCGGCTGATCCGCCTCCGGGGCCGCAAGTTCGCCAGGAAAGCGGTAGGGCTGACCGGCAAGGTGCTGGCTTCCATCCTGGTTCTGATCAGCCTCGGTTTGGAGGACGGCCGCCTGATCATGGTCCTGCTGGCGGGAGCCAAGTTTCTGACCGACTGGAGCCAACCCACGGTTTGGGGGACCATTACCGACATTGCCGGTCCGGTTTCGGGCCGGATCTTCGGAGCCGTCAACATGGCCGGCTCGCTGGGGGCCTTTGTCTCGGGGCCTGTCCTGGGCTGGATCAAGCAGCGGCTGGGCTGGTCGATTCTCTTTCAAACCATTGCCGGAGCCTACGTTTTCGCAGGATTGTGCTGGCTGGCCATCGATGCCACCCGGAAGGTATTCACAATGGAAACCGCTCCCCCCTCCGAACCCAACCCTTAAGGAGTGCCTCGTGCCCCTCGTCCACAACATGCGTCTTTCAATGGTCTTCCTGTGGCTGCTCCTGGCTTGCGGAGCGGCCCCTGGTCTTGCCCTCGACGTTCTGACGATGGAGAACGGCGACCGCTTGACCGGCGAGGTGAAAAGTCTGGCCGGCGAGAGGGTGTTTCTGAGAACCGCCTATGCGGGCACCATTCAGATCAACTGGCTGAAACTGGAGGGCTTCAGCAGCGACCGGCGGTTCGAGGTCGAGGTGGAACGCGGGCGCACGTACCGGGGCAAGCTGGTCCTGGCTGAGGGGAAGCTCACGGTCGCAACCGCCACGGGGACGGTCTCTGTCGAGAAGGACCGGGTGGTGGGCCTGGCTCCCAAGGCCGAAAGGGAAAACGGGGACCTGTGGCGACAGGTGGAGGGAACGCTGGATCTCGGCTTCAATCTGACCCGCGGCAACTCCCGACTCGATCAGTCCTCGTTGCTGGCGCAGGGTCTCTACGATCAGGGCCACTACAAGATATCGGGGGATGTCTCCTCCATCTTCGGCCGCC
>JAPOZE010000254.1 GCA_026706225.1 Acidobacteriota bacterium | reverse complement strand
TGGTCTGGCCCTGGGCGGTATCGCTGCTCAAGGGGTTCCCTGCCAGATAGAGCCGCAGGTAGGGAGCAAATCGTTTCTCGCCCTCGAAATCCTTCTTGCTCATGGCCACCAGCTTGCCGAGGTCGCTGATCCGGTTGTTGTTGAGGATCAGGTAGCGCAGCTCGGTCAGCGGCTCCAGTGGAGACAGGTCGGTGACACGATTGTCGGTCAGGTCCAGCGAGGAGAGGAAGCGCAACTGGCCGAGCGGCTCGAGGTCCGAGACCTGATTGCCCGCCAGGTAAAGCGACCAGAGCTTGTGCAGGCCCGCCACGGCGCTGATGTCACGGATTCGATTGTGGGAGAGGTAAAGGGAATTGAGAGCGGTCAGACCCTTGATCGGGGTCAGGTCCGAAACCCGGTTGCTTTCCAGTTGCAGGTATTGCAGCTTGATCAGTCCCGCCAGCGGTTGGATGTCTTCAATCCGGTTGCCGGAAAGGTCAATGGTCTGAATGCCCTTCAAGTCCTTCAAGGGACCGAGATCGCTGATCCGGTTGTTGGCCAGGTCCAGGGCAGCCAGGTTCAGACATTTCTCCAGCCCCGTCAGATCCCGGATTTCGGCCCCGCGGACTTTCAGGGTGGAGAGGCGTTCCAGATCCTCTCGGGTGAGGGCCTCGGAAGCGAACACCGCCTTCTTGACGGCGGCTTCCAGCGTCTTGTCGGCAAAGGCGGAGGCTGCGTCCTCGGCCGCCAGGGTTCCGGCACCGGTGAACAGCAGCAATGCGGTGGCGAGTGTCGGTTGAAACCATCTGTTCATGCAAACCTCCAGAGCGGTCACCTGAGACGCCGGTCGGACCGGAGTGCAAGTCTAATCCCAATCCTCCCTCCCCGCAAGTCTTCCGGCGCCGGTCCGATCGCAAGGAACGGCCTCAGTCGGTCTTCAGAACCGCCAGGAAGGCCTCCTGAGGGATGTCCACCCTGCCCACCCGCTTCATGCGCCGTTTGCCTTCCCTCTGACGCTCCAGCAGCTTGCGCTTTCGGGTGATGTCCCCGCCGTAGCACTTGGCGGTGACGTTCTTCTTCATGGCCCGAACCGTTTCCCGGGCAATCACCTTGCTGCCGATGGCGGCCTGGATGGGAACCTCGAACATTTGTCGGGGTATCAGAGATTTCATCTTTTCCACCAGGGCCCGCCCGCGGCCGTGGGCCTGGTCGCGATGGACGATGACCGAGAGGGCGTCTACCGTCTCCCCACCGACCAGGATGTCGAGCTTGACCAGGGGCGATGTCCAGTGATCCGAGAGTTGGTAGTCCCAGGAGGCGTAGCCGCGGGAAGCGGACTTGAGCCGGTCGTAGAAATCCATCACGATTTCGTTGAGCGGGAGATCGTAGGTGATCAAGATCCTGGTTGGGGTCAAGTAGTCCATGGATTTCTGGACGCCCCGCTTTTCTTCCAGCAGCCTGAGCAGCGGCCCTACGTACTGGTGATGGGTCATGATCATGGACGTGACCACCGGTTCCTCGATCTTGTCGATCCGGGACGGGGGCGGCAGCCGGGTGGGGTTGTCCACTTCCACCACTTCGCCTTCGCTGGTGGTGACCCGGTAACGAACACCAGGCGCCGTCGTGATCAGGGAGAGATCGAATTCCCGCTCCAGCCGTTCCTGGACGATCTCCATGTGAAGGAGTCCCAGGAAGCCGCAGCGAAACCCGAAACCCAGGGCAGTCGAGGTCTCCGGCTCGTAGAAGAAGGATGAGTCGTTCAAACGCAATTTTTCCAAGGCATCCCTCAGGGCCGAATACTGGTTGGGCTCGATGGGGTAAAGGCCGGAGAAGACCATGGGTTTGATTTCCTGGAAACCGGGAAAGGGAACAGGAGTGGGGTTGGCATCCTCGGTGAGGGTGTCCCCGATCTGAGTGTCGGAGACCTTCTTGATGTTGGCGATTACAAACCCGACCTCTCCCGCCGAGAGTTCCGGAACCGCTTCCATCTTGGGGGTCTGCACCCCCACCCGCTCGACCTCGTAGGTCCGGCCGTTGGAGACCAGCCGGATCCTCATGCCCGCCCTGAGCGTGCCGTCGATCACCCGAACCAGGACGATG
>JAPOZE010000160.1 GCA_026706225.1 Acidobacteriota bacterium | reverse complement strand
AACCAGGCCAAGCGAGGATTCAAGCACAGCGTCTTCGAATCCTGATTCAGGGGCCGGCCCCCAGCCTTTCCCCCGCACCCTGCAGGACAGCCTCGAAGAATTCGTTCACGTGGAAGCCTCCGCCCCGCACGGGCACGCCCAGTCGCTGCTCCAGGTCGGCGCGCACCCAGTCGTCGAGAAACAGGCCATCCTCCCCGGTCATGGATTCCGAGGGGATGACGATGAAGTCCCCGTGCACCCGGCCGCTCAGGCAGGCGAAGATATCCGACCCCGTCAGCAGGCCCGCCACCGTGATGCCGCCCCCGAAATAGCGGTTCTCCACCAGCTCGCACCGCAGCTCGGTTCCCAGGAAGGCATTCATGCGTTCGACACAGTCCTTGAGGATCGGATGGAAGATCCTGCCGGTCGCAACCGTGCCGCGAATCGGCGCCTCCGCCGGCTCCCACCCGTTTTCCATCTCCCGGTGGAACTCGTCCAGAAAGGTTCGCACCATGCCCACCCCGTTCTCGACCAGAGGGAAGTCCCCGTAGTGGGAACGGGGCGGAATGGCCTGCGAGGCCATGATGAAGAACTCGTCTCCCAGAAAGCAGAAGGGGGTGCCGTGGGACTCCCGGATGCGCTCCTGGATGGCGGAGACATGGGCAATGGCCTTGCGGGCGTAGTCGGCGTCCACCGGCGTCAATCGGGGCAGCCCCTGGCGGTGGTTCGTCAGGCCGACCGGGACGATCGACAGGGTCATCACCTGGGGATAAAACTCCAGCAGATCCGCGATGCTTCTTTCCAGGTGGGCTCCGTCGTTGATCCCCGGCATCAGCACGATCTGGGTGTGCAGCCGGATGCCGCCCCGAATGAGGCGCCGCATGTTTCCCAGCAGGTCGTCGGGCTTGCGGTTCTGCAGCAGGTATTGGCGCAGCCGTGGTTCGGTGGCGTGAACGGAAACATAGAGGGGTGAGAGCCGCTGCTCGAAAATCCGCAGATAGTCCCTTTCGGAGAGGTTGGTGAGGGTCAGGTAGTGGCCGAACAGGAACGAGAGCCGGAAGTCCTCGTCCTTGATCCTCAAGGTGCGGCGAACCTGCTTGCCGCGCGGAAGCTGGTGCACGAAGCAGAAGATGCAGTTGTTCTTGCAGATCCGGGTCTGGATGGGCTCCAGCTCGAGCCCCAGGTCTTCGTCCTCCTCTTTTTCAATCTCGATATCCCATAGTTCTCCCGACTTCTTGGCCACCTTGAGAGTCAGCTCCCGGTCGACCAGCGAGCTCAGGAAGCGGTAGTCCAGGGCATCTTCCACCTCGCGCCGGTCGATGGACAGCAGGCGGTCGCCGGGTTCGATGCCCACTTCCTGAGCAATGGAGCCGTCTTCCACCCTGTCGACGGCGACTCCCGGAATGGACGTGATTTCTGGCATGGCGGAAGGCCGGAATGGGTCGCGCGCGGCGCTCAAGCCGGTGCCGGTCCCTCGGAGACCATTCTCTTTCCCCGATAGATGTAGTGGAGTCCCGAGAAGACCGTAATGGCTCCCGTGACCGGGTAAAGCACCCACAACCACTGGGGAGCGGTCCCCAGGTAATTGAAGAGCAGCACCAGGGTCAACGTGACGATCTGAATGAGCGTGGCGGCCTTGCCGAAAACGGAGGGAGGAAAATTCCGATGGCCGGTCATCAATAGAATGATGAGAGTGCTCACGATCAGAAACACATCCCGGCTGAGGACCAGGATGGTGAGCCAGAGCGGTATCAGGTTGGGCAGGTCCAGGTCCTTGATGGACAGGACCACGAAAGCGGTCGTAAGCAGGAGCTTGTCGGCGATGGGATCCAGCAGGGCTCCCAGGGAGGTCTTCTGCTGCAGCCACCGGGCCATCAAGCCGTCCAGGCCATCGGTGACCCCGGCAAGCAGGAAGACGAAGAAGGCCCAGCCGAGGTGGTTGTAGAGCAGCAGGTTGACGAACACCGGTATGAAGGCCATTCTCAGAATGGTGATCTGGTTGGCGGGAGTGAGCAGTTGGGAGGTCATTGCCGGGGGACTGCCGAAAACCGGTTCTGCGGTCGAAAACCAGAGATGTTAACGGGCCGTGCGAAAGGCTGTCAACGCAATT
>JAPOZE010000242.1 GCA_026706225.1 Acidobacteriota bacterium | reverse complement strand
TCGGTGAGAGCGCCGTGATGATTCGAGCGGCCGGGCAGGCCACCAGCGCCCGGTTCGGGGTGATTGCCAAGCCCCTGCCTCGCTATCCCGAGGTGGCGAAGAGGAACTACGTCGACGAGCACGTGTTCGGCAAGTTGGAGCGCTTCAACATCATTCCCTCCGAAACCTCCTCGGACAGCGAGTTCCTGCGGCGCATCTGCCTGGACCTGACCGGAACCCTGCCGCCGCCCGAAAGGGTTCGCGAGTTTCTGTCGAGCCGGGATCCCGACAAGCGGGATGCCCTGATCGAGACGCTCCTGAACTCGCCCGAGTACGTCGATTACTGGACCTATTTCTTCAGCGAGGTGCTCAGAGTGTATTCCGGGGCGACGCTCAATGCGGAGCATGCGCTCATCTACGAGGACTGGGTTCGAAAGAACATTGCCGGCAACGCTCCCTACGACCGGATGGCGAGAGAGCGGCTGGCGGCCCAGGGCTTCAGCGGTCCGGCCTGGTCCTATTGGACCTTCCGCGACCTGACCCCGGTTCCCGAGATCGCCACCGAGCAGATCCGGGTGTTCCTGGGGCGGAGGCTGGGGTGCGCCCAGTGCCACAACCACCCCTTCGAGACCTGGAGCCAGGACCAGTTCTGGGGACTGGCGGCCTTCTTCGGCGACATGACCCAGATCATGGAAGTCGAGAAGATACGGGGTCCCTATTTCGTGATTGACGACATCGGGGGGCATGGCCGCCGCAAGGATCGAAGTCCGGCCAAGATCCTGCATCCCAGGACCAAGGAGCAGGTCCGGCCCAGCTTCCCCGACGGCAGCGTTCTTCCCGACAGCGAACGGCGGGACCTGCGCATGAAATTGGCCGAATGGATGACCGCGCCGGAGAACCCCTACTTCGCCGAGGCCATCGTCAATCGCATCTGGGGCCACTTCTTCGGACGGGGCCTGGTGGAACCGGTGGATGACTTCCGCGCGACCAACCCGCCGACTCATCCCGAATTGCTGAAGGAGCTGTCGCGGAATTTCGTGGACCACGGCTACGATCTGAAGGACCTGCTGCGAACCCTCCTGCGCTCTCGAACCTATCAGTTGTCGGGACAGGCCAACCAGACCAACCGGGACGACAAGGTCAACTATTCCCGGGCCTTGCCCCGCCTGCTGGAAGCGCCGGTGCTGCTGGATGCCATCACTCAGGCCACGGGGGTGGATTCGGAGCTCATTGTCTCCGGCGAGCCCGACGCCTCCAGCGGCGCTCCTCCGGGCACACGGGCCATCAGCCTGATTCCGGGAATGGTTCCTTCGCCCTTCTTCGAGGTCTACAACCGCAACGATCGCCGGGGCGTGCCGGAAAACAAGCCCCAGCTCACCCTGCTGCAGAGCCTGCACCGGCTGTCGGGACCGACCTTCACCACCCGGCTGACCCAGGAAGGCAGCCGGGTGGACCGTCTGTTGAAGCAGGGGGCCGGCGACCGACAGATTATCGAGGAACTCTACCTCTCGGCCTTGACCCGCTTCCCCTCCGACCGGGAGCTATCCGGGATCGAGGCCAAGCTGGGCGAGCAGCCGTCGCGCCGGGAAGGGTTGCAGTCCCTGGCCTGGGCGCTCGTCAGTTCGCGGGAATTTGTCCATAATCATTGAGGCTTGCGTGCCGGCTTGGCCGGACAAAAAACAGGAGAATCCGATGAAAAGGCAAGGAAGGCTCCAAGAACCCTGGCCGCATCCATTGGGACGGCGGGAATTCCTGAGGGTGGGCGCCTTGAGCTATCTGGGCCTCAGCCTGAGCGAGTATTTCCAGTTGTCCAGCCTTATGGCCGCCCCCACCGCCAAACCGGCCAAGGCGCAGTCCTGCATTCTCATCTGGATGCACGGCGGGCAGAGCCACCTGGATACCTGGGACGTGAAGGGGAACAGCGGCTTCAAGCCCATTTCCACCAACGTGCCCGGAATCCAGATCTCGGAGCTGCTGCCCCGAGTGTCCCGGCACATGGACAAGCTGTCGATCATCCGCTCGATGAAGAACGAGTCCAACGCCCACTCCGAAGGCACCTACTACGCCATGACGGGGCACATGCCCACCACCACCACCCGCTTTCCCAGCGTGG
>JAPOZE010000280.1 GCA_026706225.1 Acidobacteriota bacterium | reverse complement strand
CTGTCTTCCCCCGGTTCGACCGGGTTGGCGGGCAGCAGCATCCCGTCGAGAAAGTAGTCCGCCCGAAATTCCCTGATGTCGAAGAAAACTCCATAGTCAGAGTATTTCATGGCTTCCGGGATCCACTCCGCCAAGTCCAACTCCCCCCCTCCTCCCCCTAAGGCCGTACTTCCATAGTCGAAATCCTGCACCCCGATCGCAAAACCGATTAACTGTCCTGCGGCCAGGTCGCTGACCTCGCTCCCTTCGGGGCTGTCCCAGGGCTCTCCCCCGTGGTCGAACGGGGTGACGTACAGCTCGATCACCCAGATGACCGGGGCTTCTCCGGCCACGCCGCCGCCCGCGTCCGCGTAAGGAGGCAGGCCCCTCCAGGAGTGGGCTCGTAAAACCTGGCCAAGGTCAGCCAGATTCGGACCGTTGGTGCGGGAAATGGCCTCATAATACTGAGTTTCCCCACCCTGCTCCCTCATGGCGGCAATTAACTCCTCAGTACCGACAACGCCGGTCGGAAGCCCGGCACCCCCACTGTGGTCTCCGTCGATTCCCAGGGTAAGAGCATCGTTGTCACCGAGGATCATCAACGAATAATCATATGAACTGTAGTCGTGGGTGTTGTGGTACCGGTCATCGCTGGCCACGAAGGCAAGGTAGAGGCGAGCCGGTTCGTCGTGCCAAGCCAGCCAGATGCGGAAGTCGAAATCAGACGGATCCGGCGGGTTCCCCGTCAATTCATCGATGAAATCCAGGCCGGTCAGGGTCGGCTCGCCGACCAGATCAAACCACTCGTCCACCGTTCCGTCGTCGAGTTGAATCCGTTCCAGCATCCCGTCGGTGAGCTCGGCAAACGGGAACACGCGGCCGCCGCCGCTGTGGGCCTCGGACGGAGCAGGCCGGCGGGCCGGGATGGTCAGGGAAAGGAGCAGGAACAGGGCGGCGCGCCCCTGCTTTGCGGTCCGGACAAGGAACATCTGGTTTCTCCTCATGGTCGGGCAGGCGGTGGCCTCTTATCCGGCGCGGGTTCCTGCATCTCCGGAGGAGGCCAGCGAAAGCGAATGAAAACTGCGAGAGTGCCCAACGTCCGGCAAAGGGGCGCCAGGGCACTCGTCAGATGAGAGCAGAGCTTGATACCCGGGGTCGCCTCACTTCAGTCTCGGCACCAGCAACGCCAAGTCTACGGGTCGCCGCCATAATCCTCGCGAAAACCAGCGCGCCCTTTGGTCGCCACGACCGTCGTATTTGATACGATTTTCTGTGGCTACTCCATCTCCAGGGAGGCCTTGATCCGCCCCCAGGAAACCGACTCGACAGCGCTGCTTTCCCCCGTTTCGACCGCGTTGGCGGGCAGCAGCAGACCATCGAGAAAGTAGTCCGCGCGATGTCTTCTGATGTCGGAGAATGTTCCATTGGCAGAGTATTCCACGCCTTCCGGGACCCACTGCGTCATGTCAAACTCCGCCGTGGCCCTACTTCCGGAGTCGAAATCCTGCACCCCGATCGCAAAACCGATGAATTGTCCTGCGGCCAGGTCGCTGACCTCGCTCCCTTCGGGGCTGTCCCAGGGTTCTCCCCCGTGGTCGAACGGGGTGACGTACAGCTCGATCACCCAGATGACCGGCGCTTCTCCGGCCACGCCGCCACCCGCGTCCGCGTAGGGAGGCAGGCCCCTCCAAGAGAGGTCTTCAATAACCTGGCCAGTGTAGTCAACCAGATTCGGACCGTTGGTGCGGGAAATGGCCTCGTAATACTGAGTTTTCCCACTCTGCTCCCTCATAGCCGTCCCTACCCCCTCAGCAGGGACACGGCTGACCGGGAGCCCGGAACCCCCGCTGTGATCTCCGTCGATTCCCAGGGTGAGAGCATCGTTATCACCGAAGATCATAAATCTTGAAAGAATATCATCCGAACTGTAGTCGTGGGTGTTTTGGTATCGGTCATCGCTGGCCACGAAGGCCAGGTAGAGGCGAGCTGGCTCGCCGTACCAGGTCAGCCAGATGCGGAAGTCAAAATCAGACGGGTCTGGAGGCTCCCTCCCCCAAAAGTCGATGAAATCCAGGCCGGTCAGGGTCGGCTCGCCGACCAGATCAAACCACTCGT
>JAPOZE010000632.1:1885-2095 GCA_026706225.1 Acidobacteriota bacterium | reverse complement strand
CGGTCCCTCCAGGGGGCCTATGCCGTCCGGTTCGACCGGGAGGGCGTGACCGCTACTGTCGTGGGTGTCGAAGAACTGGCGGGCAAAGGTGGGGGCGACCCGTCGGAAGAATCGCCCAAATCCCAAAAACTGACCCTGGGGCTTCAGATCGACCAATCGGCCGGGACGGGCCGTTACCAGTTGAGGGTGGTCTCGCCGCAGGGCGTTTCG
>JAPOZE010000632.1:0-1852 GCA_026706225.1 Acidobacteriota bacterium | reverse complement strand
GCCATCAACGGCGTCATCAACCGACCCGGAGAGAGGGACCTCTACGCCGTGCAGGCCGCCCAAGGCCAGCAACTCCGCGTCGAGCTGATCTCCAATCCCTCCGGAAAATCCATGGGGGGGCGCGCCGGGTACAGGGGCGGCTTCGACTCGGTGCTGACGCTCTACCAGCCCCGGGGAAGCTGGTTCGAGGAGGGCCGCCTCCATCGGCTGGCCTATGACGACAAGTCCAAGGCCAATCCCCGCCCCAACCCGCTTATCGAAGCCCGGATCCGCCAACCCGGCCTCTACCTGCTGGAGGTGGGATCCTTCTACAACCTGGGCAGCGACGAGTTCAGCTACCAGCTCCGGGTCACCCCCGGCGGCCCGGCGATTCCACAACGGCGCCAGGCCACGACCAACGGCTCCGAACCCGAACCCTGGCAGGAAAGAAACTTCTCCCGGCCCATCCGGCCGGATCACATCCGACGGATCCTGGCCAGGACCGTGGAGACGGAAAACGGAGCAGGGGCGGCCACCGCCGGCACCGGCAGTCCGCCGCAGGAGGAGGGGAGCGATTCCGGCCCAACCGTTTACTCGATCATCCGGGAGCAGGAACCCAACGACAGCGGCAGTCCGACCCCGGAAGCGACTCTCCCATTCCTGGTAGAGGGAGCCATCGACCGGCCCGGAGACGTGGACAGGCTGGTTTCCTTCCGCGTCCAACCCGGCCAGAAGCTCAGCTTCGAGCTGGAGACGCCCGAGGCGAGCCTGCCCGACTTCAACCCTCGGTTGGCGGTTCTGGACAATGCCGGCCGAGTGGTGCTGAGCAACGTCTACCGGCGAGTGGTCCGCCAGGCCCTCTCCTACAGCAAGACCATCGAACCCAAGACGATCCATACCTTCCTGCGGGGAGGGACCTACACCTTGCGGGTCCGCGACACCACCCAGCGAAACGGGGCTTCCGACTTCCGTTACCGCCTGCTGGTACGTCCCCAGATTCCCCATGCCGGGGAGCTCAAGGTCCAGGAGGACCGGCTCAACCTGGTTCCGGGAGAAGCCGGCAAGCTGACCGTCACCACCGGGCAGGAGGAAGGGTTTAACGGGCAGGTCCTCCTTCGGGTCGAAGGACTGCCCCCGGGGGTGCAAGCCCTTCCCGGCACCGACTTTCAGCCGGAGACCCCACCTCACCTGGATCAGGGTCCCAAGGAACGGTACATGCCGCAACGGGGAGCCACCTCGGTCATGATCGTGGCCGCTGCCGACGCTCCGGCCACCCGCATGCCCCGCATCCTTCACATCCGGGCCTGTCCCGCGGTTTCGGGGAAGATGGGTCCGCTTCTGCCCGTGGGGAAGGTGCACCTGATGGTCCTGGAAGGAAATCGCCGCCAGGCAGCCGCCAATTCGCCCTGAACGGGGCTCGCATTCGGAGACCCCCGGAGCTCGGGCCGGCCATCCGGAGAAGGGGCCGCCCGTTGGCCGAAACAATCCAATGGATGCTTCCCGCCACGAAAATCGAGATCATCGCGGAGCCAAGCCGGCCCTCCGGTTGACCCTGGTCGCACTGGTGCTGGCGGCTGCACAGCCAATCCATGCGGAAAAGGAAGCGGCCGAATCCGCACAGGCACCAGGCCACGTCGATGCCACTGCCGCCCCTAAACTTCTCTCCCTCACGCTTGAACCCCGGGCCGTCACCCTGCGAGGCCGGGGCGCTTCCCAGCAGGTCCTGCTCACCGGCGCTTACAGCGATGGGGTGGAGCGGGATCTCTCCAGGCAGGCTCGTTTCTCCCTGTCGGATCCCCGGCTGTGCCGGGTGGATGACCGGGGGCAGGTGGTTGCCCTGGCCGGCGGCGAGGCTCGGTTGACCGCCGAATTC
>JAPOZE010000613.1 GCA_026706225.1 Acidobacteriota bacterium | reverse complement strand
CGAGCAGCGGATCATCCCCGATGTCATCCACACCGAGATGCGGCGGAAGGGCGTCGCGGGAGTGCCTCGCGCAAGAGGCGGGCTGGCCGGGGCGCTGTTCGCCACGGCGGAGAGAGGCGACATGAGCGGGATCGTCATCGGCGCCCGCACCAGCTCTTCCGACGGACGCGGGGGCCAGTACGGCGTCTTCTACAACGCGGTGCCCGACGGGGCCGCCTTTACCGAGACCGCCTGGGTCGACGGCCTCCAGCAGGATGGGGAGAATCGCAGCAACCTGGCCCTGGTCAATACCGGAGAGGTTGACTCAAGCCCGAGCGTCTTCGAGCTTGAGATCTACGACGGAGACACAGGCCGGACGGCCAGGACTGTCACAATCGAGCCGCTCCCGGCCCGTCACTGGCGCCAGATCAATGGGATTCTGGCCAACCACGCACGAGGAACCCGACAAGGCTATGTCCGGATCCGCAAGATCTCCGGCAACAACCCCTTCCTGGCCTACGGAGTGGTCAACGACGGCGGGGCGCCCCGCCAACGCAGCGGCGACGGGGCCTACGTCCCGGCGAGGAAATAGGAGTGAAACTGTAAGGTTCAGGGACCGGTCCGGAAGCGACTGGCCGGGCAATGACCCTGGGCCAACCTAGCGCCTCCATTCGAAGAAGCCGATCTTCTCCAGGGCCAGCTTGAGTTGGCGGGCTTCGTCGGCGGCGAGGGGAGGGTTGGGAAGCCGGGGGTCTCCGCAATCCAGATCCAGCCACTTGAGAATCTGCTTGAGGGCGGCCAGGACGTTGAAAGCGGCCAGCACCCGGACCGTCCGGTTGATTCCCCGCTGCAGTTCCAGGCCCCGCTCCCAGTCCCGATCCAGGAAGGCGCGGTAGAGGTTTACGAACACCTTCAGCATCACCGGGTAGGTGGAACCGATCCCTCCCACGCAGCCGGCCATCAGGCCGTACCAGAGCACCTGGTCCTCGCCGTTGAACACGGTGATCCTGCCGTCGTCGATGGCGGCCGTCAGGGTGATCTGGGTCAGGTTGCCGCTGGAATCCTTGAGACCCACCACGCCCGGAATGCGGATGAGCCGCTCGAAGATGCGGGTGTCCAGGTTGAGGGGAATGCGGCCGGGAATGTTGTAGGCCAGCACCGGACGCTCGGCCGCCTCGGCCAACTGCCGGTAGAAATCGACCAGTCCGTCCAGGTCGGGCTGATAGAAATAGGCGGGGGGCATGCTGGCCACCGCATCGGCTCCCGCCCGGCCGGCGTGGCGGGCCAGGCTCACCGCGTCGGGAATCTGGAAAGCCCCCACGTGGGCCATTACCGGGACCTTCCCCTGGACGGCATCCAGCACGATTTCGAGCACCTGCTGCCGCTCGGGCACCGTCAGCAAAAGGCCTTCTCCCCCTCCCCCGCAGACGTAAAAGCCGTTCACGCCTACGTCCAGGGCATGCCGCACCATTTTGCGCAGGCCGGTCTCGCTGACGGCACCCTGGGCGTCGAACGGGGTCATGATGGCCGGATAGATTCCCTTGAGTTCCTTCATGGGCGAGTCACCTCCTGATGCGCTGCTCCCTGGGGCTATCAGCGGTAGTCGATGGACACGGAACGCAGCACCGGGGCCCCGGTGCCGTTGGGGCCGACCAGCGTGGCCTTGAACTGCAGGAAGCGGGCCGGGGTCTCCAGTCCTTTCAGCGAAAAGCGGCGCCCGGCGTAGACACTGCCTTCGCCTCCGGGCCCCCTCCAGGCGGCCTCGCGAAGGGCCTCGATACTGTCGGCCCCTCTCGCCTGGAACTCGACGGCCGAGGCAAAGGGGGTTTCCCCCTCCCAAGCGAGGGTCCGGAAGCGCACCGGGCCGCCGGCGTCGAAGACCTCTGAAACGTAGTCGTAGCGGTCTCCCCGATCGGAGACGTGCCCCACGTCCACCCCGGCCAGGAAGTGGGGTCCGAGTCCCGGCAGGAGCTGGCGCCTCTCGGGAGAGAAGCCCCGGGGGGTTCCCTCGTAGAGAAAGGAGAGGTTGCGGTGGGCGCTCTTCAGCTTGTGGCAGGCGAAGAGCAGATCGGTGATGCCGTCGTTGTTGAAGTCGGCGGCCATCACGCCCGAACCCG
>JAPOZE010000162.1 GCA_026706225.1 Acidobacteriota bacterium | reverse complement strand
ACCGACCCGGGGGCCGAAGGACAGCCCGCCTCCGGCCGCCCAGATCCGGAAACGGCCTACGACAACCAGCAGGGGAAGCGCCCGGCTCCCATCCCCAACCGAGTGACCCACTGGACGGAGAAGGAACCCAACGATGAATCGGGCCGAGCCACCGAGGTGGCCCTGCCCGGTCTGATTCAGGGGTCCATCGACCGGCCGGGAGACGTGGACACCTACCGATTCAAGCTGTCATCGGCCCAGCGCCTGGCTTTCGAGATCCAGACTCCCGGGTTGAGTCCCCCCCATTTCACTCCCCGGTTCGAGATTAAGGACGCGGCGGGCCGGTCCATGGTGACCAACCTGCATAAAGTGAACTCGACGCTGAGCGAGGGGCAGTGGGTGGTCAAGGACATTGAGTCCAAGGTGATCGAAACCTTTGATCAGGAAGGCGAATACACGCTCGAGGTCCGCGACGTGACCTCCAGAAACGGCAGCCCGGAATGCCGCTACAGTCTGCTGATCAGGCCGCAGATTCCTCACCTGGGAGAATTCACCGTGGAGACCCTGAAGCGGGGGACGGAAGACCGCCGGGTCGACCCCTTGCGGATCAATCTCGCTCCTGGAGAGGCCAAGACATTGGTCATCACGGCACGGGTCGAGGAGATCGACGCCAGAATCACCGATTCTCTGGGTGAGCGGGCCTTCGACTGGGGTACCGGAGAGATGATCCTGCAGGCGGAGGGACTTCCCCGGGGAGTGACGGCGCTGCCGGGGACCGGCATCCTCAAGATCAAGGGGAAACCGCGCTACCAGACCATTCGGAAATACAACTATCTTCCCGACGTGCTGCAGGCGGTGATGGTGTTCCATGCCGAGGACGACGCCCGGGCGATGGCCCTGCCGGGGACGGTCCGCCTCACGGCCAGACCCTTGATCGGGAGCAGGCCCGGACCAACCATTCCGGTGGCGGAGGTGCCCCTGATGGTGGTTGCCGGATCCGTGGCGAAAGCCGTTCCCGGGGAGGCGGTCGGGGAATAGTCAGGGATGATTTGTGGAGGTGAAAGGGAAATGGAGGCGGTCATGACGAGAGGGAAGGCAGAGGGTCGACGCAGCCACTGGCGGCTGCCGATTCCGGGAGTCGTCCTGTTGGCGGGATCGGTGCTGGCGGCCATGGCGCTGCCCGGCGTGGCCGTCGCCGAAGAGGCTGGGGCGGTGACGCCGCCCGCGGCATCACAGCCGGTGGTGTCGTTGCGCCTGCTTCCCGACGATCCCCAGATCTGGGGGGCTGAGGCATCCCAGCAGTTCCTGCTGCTGGCCCGGTTCGCCGATGGCCTGGAGCGGGACGTTACCGGCCAGGGTCGCTACGACCTCTCCGATCCGCAGGTGGCCGAGGTCGATGGGGAGGGCAAAGTGGTGGCCCGCTCCAACGGAAGGGTCGTGCTGACGGCCGCGTACCAGGACCGGACGGCCAGCACCGGGGTCGTGATCGACGGGATCTCCGAGGCCAGGCCCTTCAGCTTTGCCCGCGATATCGGAGCCATCTTCACCAAGACGGGATGCAACAACAGCGAGTGCCACGGGGGCGTCAAGGGACAGGGAGGCTTGAAGCTGTCGGTGAACGCGCTCTTTCCCAAGGAGGATTACCGCTGGATCACCGAGGGGGGGATCTACCAGGTGATGTCGGCGGAGGCCGCCGGAGAGAAGAATCCCCGGGTCAACCTGAAGGATCCCGAACAGTCGCTGCTGCTTCTGAAGCCCACGCTGGCGGTGCCCCACGGCGGAGGCCTGCGGCTCAATGCGGAGTCCTCCAGCTATCGCATCTTGTTGCGCTGGATCCGGGATGGCGCGCCCTACGGCGAGGAGGGCAGCGAGGAGAGCGCCCGCATCGAGCGGTTGGAGGTCTTGCCCCGAGAGGTGGTCCTGGACCGCAAGGGACGCCACCGTCTGCTGGTCACCGCCCACATGTCCAACGGACGCCGCGAAGACGTCTCCCAGCAGGTGCTCTACGAGTCCAACGACCACGAGATCGTGGAAGTGGACGAGTCGGGAGTGGTAAGCGCCAAGGGAATCGGTGAGAGCGCCGTGATGATTCGAGCGGCCGGGCAGGCCACCAGCGCCCGGTT
>JAPOZE010000296.1 GCA_026706225.1 Acidobacteriota bacterium | reverse complement strand
CGTTAAACGAGGCATGATTGATGGATTGGAGGATCTTGATCCAACTGGTCTGTAGGACATCTTCGGCCAGACTGTCGTCGCCGGCGATCCGCTTGGCCAGAGGGAAGAAGCGGCGGGAGCAGCAGGCGATCCAGGCCTCGCTGTTGCCTTCAAGCAGGGGGCAGTCCTTGGCGGCCCGCTTGAGCTTTGGAGTGGGCAGCACGTGGAAATCGCCAGAAGTCACACCGCACCCCCTAAATCCGCGAGCTAAGCGGGTCAGGCTGCGATTTCTCGGCCTTCGGCATACGCCCAGTACCCCAAAACCGCTTCTAGAGGGCCTCTGAGGCTATATCCGACAGTTAGGCCAGGAAGGATTTGAGAATGGGAAAGGCCACGCAGGCCAGAATGACTCCGACCATCCACTTCAGAAGCCTTATGTCACTCTTGACTGCCGCGATTTCCACCTTGAGATCGGCCTTAGTTGCCAACTGTGCATCCGATCGGCTGATGGCAGCAACGACCACCTCAGCCTGCCGGGAATCCATACCGGCCTCGTTGCTTAGTGCCATATAACGGATTTGTATAGGCTACAGCGTCGGTCTACGTCAACCAGGCCCGGACAGGCTTGGCTCGATCTGCAGGGACCAGTATCAGAAGAACGCGATCTTGAGCAGCAGGATGATGATGGCCGGGCCGAAGAAGTACTTGATGATCTTCAGATCCGCTTTCAAACCAGCGATCTCGGCCCTGAGGGCGGCGGTCTCGGCCTTGGTGGAGGCCTCCAGCTTGTCGATGGCAGACCTGACGGCGGTGGTCTCTGCCTTCAGGTCGGATTTGGTGGCCAGCTCGGCATCCGCACGGCTAATGGCGGCAACGACGACTTCGGCCTGGCGGGAATCCATGCCGGCGTCTTCAAGCTCCCGGATGGTGGCGTGGGTGTCGATGGTGTAGGTGGCCATGGTCTTTTCTGTTGGCTAGAGTCTAGCACACTCTCTCAGAACCCCCCTCGCCGCCTGTGGGCCGGCATTGAGAGTTAACCTGATAACATGCTAGCATGTTATCAGGTTAACCGATGCCGATGAAGATCGTATCCGTCTGGAATCCGAAAGGTGGGCAGGGAAAGAGCTTGATTGCTCTCAACCTGGCGGCGGCGGCTGTGTCCGAGCTGGAGTTGAAGCCCCTGGTTCTTTGCCGTGATCCACAAGGCACGGCCATCCTTGCCCATGCGAAAGGCAATCTGCCGTTCGAGGTCAAACCGTCCTACCCTAAGGGAGCGACCGGATATGATCTCGTGATTGCCGATCACGTGGCGTCCGATTGGGAAGTCCCGCCAGCACTGACAGTCATCATTCCAACCAAACCCGTGCGCACGGACTACGCCACATTCCGCGATGCGTTGACCCACCTTGAGAAGGCAGGCAAGCGCATCATCCAGGTCGTGACCGATGGAAGCCTGGCGCGCCGGGGAGAACACGCAATGATTCTGGCCATGCGAAGGGCCGGCGCTTTTGAGATCCGCTCCAGTGGCGTGTTCTCCCGCGCGGCCGAGCAATACCGAACCATCTTTGACCCCGCTGTAAACCGGGTCTACGGCGTGCGGGAGCGCCGGCAGGAATTGATCGCCATCCTAACGGCGGTTCTGGCATCACCCGCCGCGCCACCGGCCGACGAAAGGAGAACAACGCATGGCTGAAACCCAACCCCGAGACGAATTGCCGCCCGAGTGGATGAGCGAGGAAGAAACCAGAGCCGAAGGCCAAGCGGCCACCGGAAAACTAGTGAATGAAGGTGCGGCTCCACAGAAGAAAGCAACCACGCCTAGACCACCCCGCCCGCAACGGGTGTTAAGGGGATGGCGTCCAACCCGCGACCGCGCGGCCACCTTTGATGCGCTAGTGGCAGAACAGAAGAACACGTCTGGCAAGAATGGTCCCACACTGATTGATGAAGCCCTAGACCTGCTATTCAAGCGCTACAACAAACGCTAGTATGTTAACAATTTAACTTATTAACACAAGGCATACCTCCATTTTCAGACAGCTTGAGCTTCCACACTCCCTCGACCTGCCCGCCGACATCGATCGAAAAGTCCTTGTTGCTTACCCAACTCCCCCTTAACCCCCAACGCCAACTGATTAGGCTCATCGGTCACCCTTGTCATAACATGACGAACCATCTTCTCATCAATCCCGTACTCCCTGGCGACTGCCCGCATACTCCGGCTGTCCAGGTCAGCCGCCACGATGGCCCTGTCCCACTCAGCGTTCCTGTCCCGCCGCTACGAAAGAGCGAGATCAAGCGCCGCACTGGGACATCGCAAAAACTGTCAAGTATCGGAACACGTTTCCGAGGAAAGGAAAGAGAAACACATGAAAGCACTCTCGATATTGACGATCACACTGATCGCTGCCGTTGCCCTGACAGGCTGCACCGATGCGGATGTGGCATCGCGCAATCTTTCAAGGGCCGCCGAAAACTTCGAGATCGACCGGCGCATCGTGTTTTACAACGGCGTCACCGGCGGCTATATGCTAACGATTGAGGGCCGCTGCGCCATCGAGGATCAGAAAACTCAGTTGGAGGTTACCTGCCAGACCGGGCCACGAGACTACCGCAAGCACTTCCTGGGCCTGTCGGACAACGTGACCTATTTCGCGGAGCAACTCAGCCAGGGCGACGTGAGCGCCTACCATTACCGGATCACGTTCAAGCCACAGCTTATCGTGCCAGACTTCGACTTCAGAGAAAGCTCCGACGCGCTGATGGACAACACATCAGAGGCAATGCAATAGCACCCATGCCATGAACTTACGAATTCGCTTCGCATCAGCTTTTGCTGCGGCCCTTCCGCACCTGCTCATTCTTCCATACACCCTCGGCGGCGGCTGTCGACAATCTTCTCCAGGCGCTGGGACCGGGCGTGGTTCGCTTCCCAATCCACGGGCGCGCCCCGCGCCCTGAAGTCGCGGTCCGTTTTACGGAGGGACTTGCGCTTTCGCTTCTTCAATGTCCTGGAGGGTCCGGCAGGAGCTCGATGCATTCCGGTCCAGAATGGTTTGAGGCTGTAGGAGCCCCCCTGGCCGTCGAGGGACGGCAAGTGCTGCGATGGTGGCCAGGATGGCGGAGGCAATCATGCCGACGATTGCCACGGCCACGATAATCCGGAAAATGCCCCGCAGGATGCCTTCCATGGAGGGGCCTGGGGGGATTCCGGCGCCTCTGTTGAGGGCGTGCGTTGCTCCATTGCCGGCCTCAGCTGAACGTTTACATATCCCGATATTATCGGAAGTCCGGCCAGGATACTTCGATTTCAAGGCCTCGATTCTTTGGTGCAGCTCAGCCGAGAGTTTCTGGCCGGCCGTTAGCTGCTCGGGCGGCGTGGCCTTGGCGGGGCGTCCAGATCCTGCACGTCCGCGTCACCGGCGCGCAATAGTTGACATAACAGGATTTTATCGGAAGTTAGTTCCAGCGGCCCCTCTCGTAGGCCTCGGGGGGAAGCCCCAGGTCGTCGGGCGCGATGCCGAGCTCCTCTGCCGAATCGATCGCCAAGGCCTCCACGACTGCTTCCGGGGCCTCGATCGCAACCCGGTAGTTGGTCATCTGGTCCATGGCCTCCAGGAACTCCTCTTCTGTCTCAACCGAAATGATCCGCATACCCTCTTCGTAACGTTCAGTCACCATCGTGATACCCCCTAAATCCATGAGCTTTGCCGGGTAGGATGTGATTTCCCGGCTCCAGCACCCCCAAAACGCGCCCAGGGGCAATTCCCGCTCTCAGAGGGCGCAGCTCCCCCCCTGTGGGCAATCCGAGGTTTTCGGACCGATCGGCGGAAAAACAAGGCCGTAGGATTCGCTCTGCTGCATCTTCTCGGGGTCCGAAGACCTGTAGCACCTGTAGGCAGGGGGCCCTACGTGATAGAATAGGTCCGTGAACACGGACACCATCGCCATCATCGTTGCCATCCTGGGGGTTGGCCTCGGCCTCTGGCGAGCAATCGCCACCATCCGCCAGGACGTGACCACTCTTCGCCAGGAAGTGCGCGCTGACATCGCTGGCCTCCGCCAAGAAATGCGGACCGACATCGCCGCCTTGCACTCCCGCATCGACGCCCTCTACCAGGCCCTCTTCAGCCGCAAAGACCCCGCCGCGTGAAGCCTGGCTTCTCTCCCCGTTATGTTGCGACATTGTTTGCTGGTGGCAACATCAGCAGCCCACAGTACGCATCTGCGTTACTACGTATTAACGTAAATACTGCTCCAGCGCCGCGACGAGGATGTTCTGATGGGACATGTCGTTATCCAGTGCATGGAGTCGCAATCTCCGGTAAAGCTCTGGCGGGACTTTTACTGTGAGCGCTTTCGTTGTCCCTGCCGTTCGGCTGGCGGTGGGTTTGATTGCAGGGGCAGCCGGCTCCCCTTTCTTCTTGATCCCAGGCAAGACGGTATCGAGGCCTGCGGCTTTAGCCATTGTTCTTCACCTTGCGTATTCGCCTATTTACGTAGTTCCATAACAACGTAATTTCTTCCGCGCTGCGAGACTTGGCATTCAGTTCACGGGCTACCCGGCCGTCAATCATTGAGGCCGCGAACGCAACCCGGTGATGCACCGTCACGGGCGCGACCGTGCCGTATTGGCTGAGCGCCCCAGCAACCTGGCCGGTTAGCTGTGCCCTTACCACGGCCGCATTAATCACGAAGACCACCGGCTTGTTGTACTCGTCAACCAGGTCCATGGTCCCCACAACTGCCCGCAGATCATGAGGACTGGGCTTCGTGGGCACCACGACCAGGTCCGCCAGCTGCACCACCGAGCGGATTGTTTCGGAGATTGCCGGCGGGGTGTCGAGAAATACGGCCGTGACTCCGGAGTCTTGCCATTGCTTGAGCAGCGTCGGCAGCTCCCGAGGCTGTGCGTCAGCGAAGTGCAACTGATCTTCTGCGCGCGCTTCCCACCAGTGTCCCAAGCTGCCTTGCGGGTCTGTGTCTACCAGGACCACCGGACCGGCCTGGCTGGCCTCAACAGCCAGATGGCCCGCCAGCGTGGTTTTCCCGACACCCCCCTTTTGTGCAACAAATGCGTAGATGTCCATTTGCCTATGTGCGTATCTCCCGCACTACGTAGATAAGCATATCAGCAAATGATCTCGATCAAGAGATTTTTGAGCAGGGGCTGCGCCGATCCGTAGCATCTGGGAATTTCGCGCCTGGAGGCATCGACCTGGCGGACGGCATCGATCGACACTCGCCGGCGCGCGCGATTTTTCCACAGGCCCTGCCAATCCGGAAGGCCTGCGCTCCGTCAGAAAGGCCCTGCCAAACCGGGATCCGCCCCCAACTGCCAGCGGGCATTATCAGGGATTGCGGCTTCGCCTTCCTGTATCGAAAAGTCCCTGCTGCTTCCCCAACTCCCCCTTACCCCCCAACGCCTACTGATTAGGTTCGTTGGTCACCCTAGCCATGATCGTTTGAACCGCATACAACCGAATCCCCCACTCCCTGGCAACCGCCCTCATGCTCTGGCCCGCCCGGACAGCCTCCACAATGGCCCTGTCCCGCTTCGCGTTCCTGGCCCGCCGCACCTTGCCCGACTTGACTCCCCGACGCCTCTGAGCGGCGCTCGAATGGTCGAAGTGCCACTTGGCCCCGCCTCCGGACCAGCACCAGGTGCTGATGCTGTAGGCCGTCTGCTTGACCTCGGATTCATCCAGGGGCTCAGGAAAGCGCCGGTTCTGCTCCAGGGCGTGGACCCGCACCCGCCGCGTCCAGGCCTCCAGGTCCCGGCCCCTGGGGATCGAGTAGGCCCAGAACCGGACCGCATCGAACAGCTTGACGTTCCGCCACCCCCGCTTGATGGTCTCCAGCTCGAGCCCTGCCGCGGCCGCCGCCCAGGTCTGCCTGGACTGGTCGCTCGGCTGGTAGCTGTAGACGGGTGTCCTGACGGCTCCCGGCAGGGTCACCGCCGGCAGGCCGGCCAGCTCGAACAGGTCACGCGGCCAGCGCCGCGCCCTCGCCATCGGGTCGTGCAGCGCATCGGCCAGGCGTCCCGCCCCGTCGTGCCACAGGATCAGATACCCCTTGGCGCTGCGGATCTCGCCGGCGCATCCGTAAACCTCGAAGTGCCCGTTGCCCCGGCCCTCCGTGTCTGAGTAGTACAGATGCTTGCCGGCGACTCGCCTGGAACTGAGGACGGCCATGGGCGGCCAGGCCTGCATCAACTCGCCCGGGTCGCTTGTGTCCACGTCCAGAGCGGACGTGCTGACGGACCAGGGCTTCAGGCCCAGAGGCCCCTCGTGGGCCAGCACCACGTCCAGGCCTGGCCGGAGCTTCTGCCAGGACCGCCAGACCGGGCGCTTGTCCTCCAGGCACAGGACGAAGTGACCGCCTGCGTGATAAATGGTTTGAAGTGCTTGGGGATTGTTGGTAGGATTTTGTTGCATTCGATGTTTGCGCCATCGGATGCCCGCCGCGTCCCGGTTGCCGCCGGAAACGCTTTGGGAAAGCCCCGGCTAACTGCCGGGGTTTTTCTTTTGGGAGATCCTACCGCAACATGTTGCGGGTTCGTTAGCCCGTTCTCGGCTCGTGGACCCCAACATCTTGGGCCAAGCCAAACGAGGCCGCTTCCGGAATTTCAGCGGGATTTGCTCCAAAAAGACGCGCAGAAACGGCCCCAGGACCGCGTTTCTCGATGCCTGGCATACCCCAGCACCCCGGATTCCAAGGTCCATTTGACGAGCCGGCCTTTTTGCACAGGTGACGGTCTGTTACGATGGCGCGGCCCCTACTCCTCTGGGGCAGCCAGACAACGGACCTGGCTTCGCCCCCCGGGCCTCGCATCCCGGGGGGTGTAAATCCGTTCCCTCCTCAAAGGCCGATCAGCCCCGGCGCCCACTTCCCAAGACCTCCGAGCAGCTCCCCGAAATACCAGAGCGCAAACCCGGCAACGGCGAGCAACGCAAGGGCTTTCCACGCTGTTGCGGCATCACCCATCGTTCGGTCCTTGCCGGTTGAAGACAAAAAAGAAGTAGCGCGGAAGTGGGGACTACTGCACTCCGGATCCTCAATCACCGCAGCCAAATAACCGTGGGCCACGTCCCGACGTAAAAAATGGCCTGCCGGGTGTCCAGAAGACAGCCCGACAGGCCATGTTCACCCAACCAAGGTGATCCAGGAGAATGAAGACAGAATAGCACGATTCGGAGGAGAAAAAAGCACCTGCGGGAATGAAAATAGTCGTTTCTTCCATTTTTATTGACAACGATCGGCCCGATTTTTTGTAAACTCTACTGGGTAGCCGTATTTGCGGGTGTCTGAGAACCCAACCAAGTAGATGAATCGAAAAGGAGATTTTAATGAGATTTAAATTCACCATTGCCATCTGTGCCCTGCTCGTGATGGGACTGGCCGTATCCGAGGTCGCCGCGCAGGGATACCGGCTTGCGGCCAGAGTCAATACCGTAGCCGCATCCGGCAACAACCAGGAAGTGGGCTCCCTACGGTTGACTTACAAAGCGACGGGGAACGTCCACATCCCGTCGAACAACACCCTCGATGTCACCTTTGGGGGGCTGACGATCACCAGTCTCGCCGCCACCCCTGTCGCCACCTCGGGCTCGGCTACCGTTGCGGCGGCGATCGGAAACATCGACGACGACAACAAGAATCAGAAAGTCAGGATCACTCTCTCGGGGGCTGCGATAGCCAATGACGATACAATTACTCTGACAGGCGTCCGGGTCGACGTGTCGGGGTTGGATGCCGACTCGGTCCGGGCCACGGTCACTTCCACGGGGTCGAGTGGCGACTACGTCGAAGAAGATACGGTGGCCGGTGAGGCCGCCTCCATCAAGGTGTCCAACGTCATGGACGGCCTCGCGGTGACAGAGGTTGGCCAGATCAGCGTGCTCACCTGCGACGCCGCCGTGACAGGCGGACGGATGCCGTCGATCAAGCTGGAAGAGGGCTTCGCCTCCGCTTGGGAGACCGATGCTCTTGGCGCTGTCGGTGCCGAGACAAGCACCCAGATCCGGATCGTGGTCGCCAACGTGCCTGCCGGAGTGACCTTCCGATGGCCGGGCCAGGGCAACGAGGGGGCGGACGGTACGGCCGGGACCGCTGACGATCTTACGGCGCCGGCACCGGAGGGACAGCCTGATAACGGCTACTTCGCCCCCCCTGCTGCCCATACGATCGACCACGATGGGACTGAAACCACCGCTGCTGTGGCCAGTGGGTCGCTGTCGTTGGTGGGTACAGGGGCCGCGATCGGCGATGACAAGACCAAGCACTGGGCGGTCTACAGTTTCTCTGGAACGGACATTGCTGAGGATGGCGACGCCGCCGCCAAACCCCACAACGCCGTCAAGAACGTCTTCACCGTCTCCCCCATGGTCATGGTCGACACCAAGAAGACCGGAATGGGCGGCGTGTCCGACGTTTGGGCCCAGTTGTGGCCCATGGCGAAGACGGGTAGCGACGATGACCGGGCCACCGTGCTGTCCTACGACCACGCGGTGGAGACCAAGGACATGGGCTACTTCGTCAATGTCACCGAGTGCGTCACCTATCTGCTCTTCCCCTTCCTGACCTGCGGGGCCCAGGCGGATTGGACTACCGGCATCGCCGTGGCCAATACCTCGGCTGACGACGAGGTCTTCCCGGTCAACGCGGGAGCGGCGGCCCAGGGCGGAAGCGTCATGATCCACGCCTATCCCAAGAGCACCATGGCCGAGAAGACGGCGGCCGGCCACAACAGCAGTCCCGAAATGCTGGCCGATCCCATCTCGGCCACTATCTCGGGTAACTTGGCTGCAGGGGACACCGTGGCGGTCACCTGCAACGCCCATCCCATGCTGGCGGGGTTCGAAGGCTACGGCATTGTCCGAGCCGGCTTCCGCCACGCCCACGGCATGGCCTTCGTCCTGGGTAACTTCATGGATGGCGCCGCCATCGACGTGGCCCACGGCTACATCGCCCTGGTGATTCCCGATCCGGAATTCGCGGGAGAGGACGGTTCACCGATCGGCAGAGGAGCCGTATCGGGAGAATCCCTGAGTCACTGATCCTGTTTTTCCGTTCATTCGGAACAAGGGTAGCCGCACCAGCGGCTACCCTTTTTTTTGACTCATCGTTTCCCCAAGTCGCCAAAATTCTTTCAGAGCTGAGTGTTTCAGGAGGTGTCGGGTGTTCCGGTCAAGGTTGTTGCAATTTTCCAAGGGTTTCCTGCTGATGCTGGTGCTGGCCTGGATGCCGGCGGGCGGCCGCTCAAGTGCGGCGGATTCAGCCGACCCGGCCGAGATCGAACGCATCAGGCAGCGGGCCGACGACTACTTCAGCGCCGTGGGTTCGCGGCGGTTTCAGAAAGCCCGGCAGTTCATCCTGCCCGCCTCCAGGGAAGATTTCGATCCCATCCGATCGGCCAAGGGGACCATTACCGGCTTCGATATCCTTGGGGTGGAGTTGGAGGAAGGGAAGCGCTCGGCCATCGTCGAGGTCGAACGGGAGGTGGTGGCCGCAGTTGTGGCCGGGCGGGTAAAGGTCAGGAAGAAGTTTCGCTGGAAGTTGGAGGCCGGCCAGTGGTTCCTGGATCCCAACGACCCTCCCAGGACGGATGCGGAGATCTTCCAGGAGTACTACTACGCCAAGAGAGGCGCAGCAACGGCAGCCGAATTCGAGCACAAGGTTTTCGATTTCGACTGGGCCGCCCGGGGAGACCTGGTCCGGCCTCGATTTTCTTTTCGGAACCCGGGCTCGGAAGACCTCGTCATCCAGAAGATCTACGGCCCCGAATGGCTCGTCGACCGCACCGAAACGCTTCGCATCCCCGCCGGATCCTCCGGCGAGGTCATAGTGGAGTTTGACACCTCCGCCATTCGCGGGCACCTCAGCCAGGACCTCTTTGTCCGCTTCGAGCCCGTCAAGGAAATGGTCAAACTCCGCATTAAGGGCAGGGTCTTCACCCAGGAAGAAATCGCCCGCTCCCCCAGCCTCTCCAAGGAAATCGCCGAGCGAAAGGCCGCCCAGGCAGCAGCTCCTTAGCCAGTCCGCATAGTCCAATCACTCCCTCCTTAGAAAGGGGTCGCCGAGCCGACAGGCGGCGGCCCCTTTTTGTGCCTGGAGGTGCTACGAGAAAGGCCATGGCCGATTACGAGTTCAGGCGCATTCCCATCAACGCCAGGGCAATGGAGCAGCTGATCGTCGAACTGTTCCAGCCCGGGATGATCGTGCATTGCAGCGTGATGATCGCGGCCTGCGAAGCCGAGCATCTCAGGCGGGGCGGCTTCCCTGCAAAGAACGTGAAGTCGGCGCGAAACGCCTTCAAGAAAGCATCCGTGGATCTACGAGAGGCCCGCGTGATTGAGCAGACACGCCACCGCGGCTACTGGAGCGTCATCAAGCGAGACGACCGGGAGGAGCTGAAAGCCCGCAAGGGGTCGCTGATGGCCGTGGAGACGAAGCTCGACCGGATCCTGGATGATTTGTTCAGGCTCAAGGCAGACGTGCGGGAAATCAAAAGACGGCAGTCCCCGGAGGAAAGCCCCGGCGCAACGGGCCGGTGAACGGCTGGCCGTTTCAGGCCGCCGCCTGTGGAAAACACGCGGGCGCCGCGCCGGAGCTTCCGGGGGGGGGCGGCATTTTCGGGGAACAGGGCTCCCGCTCCAGTCCGCTTCGAGACCCGCCCTGCCGGCTACCTCTCGTTTCCCGTCAATTCTCCCAATCCGCGTCTATCGCCGGCCGATCGAGGGCGTCCACCTGGTGGCGAGCCCGGAGAGGCCTGCAGGTGGCCAGGTTGAGGGTCTGCCTGGCCTGAGAGTGCCCGGTTTTTCCGGCCTGCGCTTGTGCCTGCTGTCGTTTCTCGACTTCTGAGGCGGTTTGGGTCGTCCCCGAAGGGATGAGGGCCTTCCTGGGCCGTTTCTGGCGTTTTTCCGGTCTGCGGTCCCGGGTTGGCCAGGGGGGAGGCCTGCGGTCTCTGAGATCATCTGCAGAACGCCAGCACCACCAAGCCCCCCACAATACCTCCCAGGCCGCTGCAGATCACCGCAAGCACTGCCCAACTCCACCCTGCCGCATCCCGCTGTTTCTGGAGCTTCTCGATTCCCCTCCGGACTTCTTCTAGATCGCCTACCAGGGGAACAAGCTTGGCCTGTACCCGCTCAGGGGTGATGGGAGGCTTGTTTGGAATGAAGGGAGGGAAGCTCAAACGACCGGCAGACCGTGGAGATTTGGAGGAAGAATAGCGTAACATAAAGGACATTATGTTACGCTATCTGAAGGAGGCTGGATCCATGCCCGATCAGGCGCCAAATGAGCAAAGTTTAGAGGGCCAGGAGGCCTCGGCTTCCGCGGCCCTAACGGTGCAAGACTCCCCTGCCCTGCCGCTCCTGGTCCCCGGAGGCTGGACGATCGAGGGCCTGCCCGGGCCTGTCCGCGACGCCGGCCCGGCCGCCCAAAGGCGCCTCGTTGAATTCTTCACCGCCGAGATCCGCAACCCCAATACCCGGCAGGCCTACGCCCAGGCAGCCAGCCGCTTCTTCCAGTGGTGCGAGACCCGCGACTTGGCCCTGGGGAAAATTACCCCCTTCGCCGTCGCCAGCTATGTCGAGGAGATGCAGGAGCGTCATGCCCTGCCCACCGTCAAGCAGCATCTGTCGGCCATCCGGGCCCTGCTCGACTACCTGGTCGTCGGCCAGGTCATCCCCTCCAATCCCGCCACTCCCGTCCGCGGTCCCAAATACGTGGTCAAGCACGGCAAGACGCCGGTCCTTTCCCCCACAGAGGCCCGCACCCTGCTCGACTCGATCGACCTCTCCCGGCCCACGGGGATCCGCGACCGGGCCCTGCTGGCCACCATGGTCTATTCCTTCGCCCGGGTCGGCGCCGTCATCTCCATGAACGTCGAGGACTACTACCAGCAGGGAAAGCGCTGGTGGCTCCGCCTCCACGAAAAGGGCGGCAAGTTCCACCAGGTCCCCGCTCACCACAACGCCGAGCAGTATCTCGATGCCTACCTCGAGGCCGCAGGGATCGCCGCCGAGAAGGGCACGCCGCTCTGGCGCTCCATGACCAAGGGCGGCGCCGTCACCCCCAACCGCATGAACCGCGTCGACGTGTTCCGGATGGTCAAGCGCAGGGTGCGCCAAGCTTCCCTGGGCGTTGCGGCTAACTGCCACACCTTCCGCGCCACCGGCATCACCGCCTACCTGCTCAATGGCGGCTCCGTCGAAAACGCCCAGGCCATCGCCGCCCACGAGTCCCCTCGCACCACCAAGCTCTACGACCGCACAGCGGACGAGATTTCACTCGATGAGATCGAAAGGATCGTGATTTAGAGGGGGAAGCGGAAAACTTCCGTGCTGCTGGAGTATGCCGGACGCGGAGAAATCACAACACAGGGCAACTGTGGGCTTTGTTTCGGGCTGGATCGGGTCGAGTTTTTGGATTACTTGCTGAAGATCTTCGTAGGAACTGCCCCTTCCGATAAGACCCTTTACGTTAGCCGGACTCCAAGAAGTCACTACACAGACGGGTCTCGTTCGAGGCGAACATTAATGTTCGGAAGTTCCTCAATTTTGCTGTTGCGGTAAATTGCTGCCACAAATGGAGCAGGTGTTTTTCGTACGAAGCGCTCGATTCGACGTCTTCCCTTCACCAAAATCTCGGCTATCTCTGCGCCGATCGTATTTTTCGCCCGAATCACTATGATTCGCGCCGAGTTCCTCCGAATCGATTCAATCTCTGCCTTCCGGTGTCGGATGTTTTTGTCTTTGGTGAACGCAACCCAACCCATCCGCCCAACAAGCGCGATCCAATCTTCGTCGGGAGCATCCGGCCGAAGGTGATCATCATGCACTTCAACCTTCATCCCCTCTGAACGAAGCCTGTCTGGAATAATATGTTTGCCGAGGTTACGATCCAGGAAGAAAACAAGGCCTTCACGCGGCCATTCCCCTCTCACATCGGAGCGCTTCTTCGATTTCCGCTTCAGTGCGCGCATAGTCGTAGGCCAACTCTTTGACCGACTCCCCTGCACTCCAGCGCTCGGCAATCACTTGGGTGGCGAGACCTGTGCCGGCGATGACAGGCCTACCAGCGGCTAGTGCCGGGTCGATGACGACCATTGAGGGGGCATCGTAAAGCTTAAAGGGCCGGGTAAATGGATAAAGCTTGATCGGAATGCCTTGGGGATCGCGAGCGATCCTGGTCAGGGCAGCACTGATTAGCGTCCGCATGGCCGTCTGGCCACCTTGGCTGATATTGATGAGTTGCCCATATTCCTCGATGAACAGATCCAATCCGTCGGTTTCCAGCTTGCAACTGATCAATGGGTGTAAACGGTCAGATACATCTAAAACATTTTCACTCAAGTACTCAATGGCCCTGCGGATCTTTGGCATTGCCACAACATGCTTGCGCCTTATGGCAGCAAGTACATGAAGCTCAGTGAGGTTGAGGAAGGAAAGCAAGGTCGGAGATTGCTTGGGTACAGTAATGAGTGGTTCGTACTCACCTCGGCCCACCGACCAATACCGGATGGTGGCGGCCGGAACGGAGAGGTAGTGTGCCGCTTCCGCTATCGTGTAGGCGGGTAACTCCCTGATATCGTCAATTTTGGCTTGGCGTCTGATCATCAAACTTTCCCCTTTGACCTTCCGATTCAAGCCTACGCTATAAAACAAAGTATAACAGCAGTTGTTGTGTCGTCATCAGTCAGGACCTTACGCCTTGCTTGACGTTAAGTTCCAAGCGCTCACGATTCTTTCCCGAATGATCCTCGCAACCCCCGTTTGAGTTCCTCGGCCTTGCGCCGCACCGTCCGCCGGGCGTAATACCCTGGATTGGGCTTGTCCTGCCGCTGTTGCTCAAGCCGCGAGATCACCGCCTCCGGATCCTCTCCCCTCCGCAGCGCATCGCCCGCCGCCGCCCAGTCCCGCTCGCTCTGCGAGTGGTGCCCCGGCGGCAGCCGGCGCCGGCCCCCGCTTCTGCCGGCCGGCTCCTGCTCAGTCACAACCAAGCCAGCAAAATCCTCCGGCCTCACCAGCCGGCCCCCATGCCAGGCCCAGGTCACGAGCGCCCCTTCCCTGCCCCGCTTCTTGTTCCGGAATCCCGGCAGCCTCATCACTCGCGACACGTCCGTCGCCGCTCGGTCTCCCCCGTAGCGATCCGCCAGGGCCCGCATCACCCCCTCGGCCCGCTCGATCTCCCACTCCCCGGGCACCGTATCCCACAGGAACTGGTAGCGGTCCCTTGAGCTTCGCAGCACATGGGCCGGAGGCGGGAACTCGCCCCGCTCCACGTCCTGGTGAACGCGGACGTAGCCGGCGGGGCCGTCCTCGTCCAGGTCGAGCTGCAGCCGCCGCACCTCCTCGATGTCTCCCTTCTCCCGACCCCCAGATCCGGGACGGATCGGGTTCACGCAAAGGTAGATGTCGTACTCCCGCGCATTCAAATGCCGCAGCCAGGCCTGCACCTTCCGCGAGGTCGCCTGAGGCACGGTGAAGACCCGCTGCTCGGCCTTCCCCTCCGAGCGCGGGATGGCCAGGACCGCGATGCGATCGTGCGCCGCATGGGAGAACATCCGCTCGATGAACTTCACCGCCTGGTCGTCTGCCATTGCCACCGCCTGCTACCGGGAGGGTTGAACTCTCGATCGTGGTTTACCGGCCATCGGAACGCAAAATCCCAGGTGCTACGGGTCACCCAACCCCGAGAAACCCCAGCACAGCGCATCCTGTGGCCTTTTGTTCGGCCGGATCCGCCTCAAAATTTCCCGATCCCGAGGCCAGCCTAACCGCTTCATTCCCCTTTTCGATGCCTTGCGATCAGGGCTCTCGCCAGCTCGGTCAGCCTGGCCTGTTCTCTCACCGTCAAGCGCAGGCCTCCAGTGAACCACCGCGGGTTCCCCGCCCCGCCGGTCCGGATCTCCCTGATCACGCGCTCCTCTCCCCTCAGCCTCATCCGGATGCCACCCCCCATCCGGATCGCCTCCCGGCACTCGCGGATCGAGACCCTCGGAGGCTGGCGGGGGAACCGCTCCTCATAACGCCTCCGGTCTTCCTCGATGATGGCCTGGGCCCGCCGGGTCAGCGCCTCCTGTTGGGAGCGGCTGAGGCGACGGTCCCCGCTGTACCAGTGTCCGTCCCTGACGAAGACCTCGGTGACGACCCGCTCCTCACCGTCAACGGTCAGGGGAATGCCACCCCCCGGCTCCCCGCGCATGATCAAAAGCGCCTGTCGGCAGGCAAAGATCGATCTCCGCATCGTCATGGCTCCCCGCCTCGTTCCGGCCGTAGAGTACTGCCCGACTTCTGATCCTAGCTCAAAGGTTGACCCCTGAGCGGGACATTTCCCTCGGGCACCCGCTTTTTCTCTCAGAGGGCGCAGCCCTCGCCGCTTGTGGTGTTGGTGGGTTGGTGAAGGTCGCGCTCTATAGGAGCGAGTATCGCTGAGGGGGGGGGGTCTCTCCCACAGGGACGGATGGAAGTTTTCCACAGGTTGGATCCCGCTACTACTTGTATGTATTGATTATTTGTGTCTTTAACTACTTGCCGGCTGCTGTCGGGCGCTGGGGAACCTTGCTGGGAGAAGGATCAGAGGGATTGGGCGGGAGTTCGTGTCGTGGTGTTTATTCAATGCAGGTGGATTGGAGCCGTGGTGTTTATTCAAAAGTCGAGCAATTCGTGTCGTGGTGTTTATTCAATGCAGAATCGGCTGAATCACAAAGAACTGTGGACAAATCAGACCTCCCACCGCTATTTCACGAGTTGCAACTTTGCAGGCGCTATGGCGGGTTTCGAGGGGGACAGAATCAACACACCTTTCGCCGTGGAGTAGCTCAGACCAGGCCAGGCCGTCTTGATCTTGATCAGCTCCCGCAGGCAGTCCTTGCGGAAGTTGTCGACGGTGACCCGCTCGTTCGCTTTAGCTGGATCCGCTCCAAACTGGCGGTAGAGACGCTTCCAGGGGAGTTGTCGCGCGTGCTTGAGCGAGAAGGTGCGGTAGGTAAGCCACAGGTAAAGGTCAAGCCCCAAGGATGAACGCTTGAGGGCTTTGAGGATGTTCATGTTCAACGGCACCGGATGGCCGATAATCTCATTGAAGAACTTCTCACCCAGCTCAATCTTGCTGTCCCACAGCGTCGGTGCATCGGGGTGCCTAGGGTTCCACCAGAGCTCGGTACGATCTGCGATCTGCGAGTTCACAGTGGCCTTGCCGTGTTTATCTTCGTAAATCAAAGACACGTGTGCGTTAAATAGACGATCCATCTGATTGCGGAGCCGCGTGCGCGCACCAGAGGTACCGCCGCCGACGGGAGCTAGGCCTAGCTTGCGCATAAACTCCGAGAGCGATCGACCTAAAACCAGTTCGCGGCTTTGAGTCTTCACTGCCTCGGTGCAGACCCAAGCCAGCAGCAGGCGAGGCAGATTGCCGTAAGGAAGCTTGTTGAGCCCGCCAGCAATCATAACCAAGGCATAAGGCCCGTTTCGGCGAACATACTGAAGCCGGTTGCCGGGGTTGGTGCGCGGCAGGCTGCACAGCGTCATCAACCGGGCCATGAAACCCATGTCGGGATCGCCTTCGCTGGCGTCAACCAACTGGTCCACCTGGTCGACGCGGGTGAAGTGGTAAGCCGCTTGGGGAGACACCTTCTCGAGCTCCTGCTCCAGGCCGTCTTGTCCGGAGAACACTCCCCCGATCGGGAACCACTCGTCCTTGCCTCGCTTCCGCTTCATGGCTTCATCCTGGCCGGCTGATACCCTCAGTATAGCTCACCGCCACCAGCCCCTCCCCACAGAAGCCGAGGCGGCGCCTCTGAGAGCATCTAACGGGACGGCCCCTGGTCTTCGACCCGGTCTTGACTCGGCGTCTGCTTTGGGGTCCTGCGCGGGGTCAGTTGCCGCACCGGTGGAGGCTCCCGAGACCCCTCTTCAGGGGAAACAGGCCTCGGCTGCTCTTTGGCGGCCCTCTCCCGCGCACGATCCATCAGGTAGTCCGAGATCTGCTGCGCCTCCTCGGCTGCCCGTTCCAGTTCGCCCGGGTCCTCTTCCAGGACCTTCACCCAGCTGTCGGCGTAATGCTCTCCCCGGCTCGGATCGTGACCCACCCCGATCCGCTCTCCCGTCAGGCTGGCACTGATCTCCGCCCTTAATTCCTCCTTCGCATAGGCCTCCGAGTCGTAGCCGGCCTCGACACCCTGCCGCAGGCTCTCCCGGTCCAGGCGGCCCCCATGCCCCGTGGCGTGACCCAGCTCGTGCACCGCCGCCTGATAGTAGTGTTCCGGCGACACAAATTGCATCGGGGCAGGCAGCACGACTCTGTCCCCCTCCGGCAAGTAGTAGGCCTGGTTCCCGTTCCGGTGGTCAATCGACACCCCGCTGGCTCGGATCAGGTTGTCCGCCCGCTTGTGGACCTCCCAGGACGGCTCCCGGGGTCCCAAGGGCGGCGAGGGCAACCCATCCGTCTGCTCCGCATTGAAAACCGTGTGGCGGCTCACCTCGCCCTCTCCACCCTCAAAGAGAACTTCCGTCCCCTGCTCCCCCTCCCGGATGCGTCCTCCCCCCGCCTCCACCTCTTGCCGCGTCCCCCAGCGGGTGTCCCTGTAGCCCTGCTCCCGGGCCACCGCTGCCAGGTGCAGGCTGTTGAATCCGCTGTAGCGCCCCCCAGTGGCCAGGTTCACAGGCAGGAACTTCTCCCCCGGCTTCCAGGACCGCTGCCAGCTGGCCAGGCCCCGCTTGACCTGCTCGACGATCCGGCCGGCCACCTTCCGGTGGTGTTCTTCCAGCCAATCTCTCGCCTCCACCTGCCGGCGCCCCAGCCACGACCAGGCCGACCGGCCCTGCTCCCTCACGCTCTCCCTCATCCGGGCGATCTTCCGCTCCAGCCCCTTCACCTCCTGCCTCAACTCCTGCAGCCGGCGGTTGCGCCGCAGGGCCGCTCGCGCACGCTTCCCCAGCTCCGTCCCCTGCCCCTTCATCTCCATGAATCGCGCCGGTCCCAGGTGCACCCCAGGTTCCCGGTCCAGCTTCGCCGCCGCCTCCGCATCGCCCCGCTCCAGCGCCTCCTCCCGTTGCGCCGCCAGCGTCCGATGGTCCACACGCTGCCCGCTCCCCACCCTCTCCAGCGCCCGGTTCGCCTGCTCCGCCCAGGCTTCCCGCGTGCTCTTGAGCCACTCCCTCGAACTCGTCGAGCACTTCCGCGCACCGCCCCTCTCAGGCGCCGGCCCGTTGTAGCGCCTGAACCAGGTCTCCGCCCCCCGCTCCAACCCGTCGTTGGATCGCTCACTGATCACCAGATGGCAGTGCGGATTGTCCGGCGTGCCCGGATCCTGCGACCGCCCCCGATGGATCGCCAACGTGTAGGGCAGCCGATCCTGGCCGGTCAGCGAGTGCGCGAACTCCCGCGCCGCCTCCACCCGCTCCACACCCGTCAGTTCCTTCGGCAGGGCGAACATCACCTCCCGGAACAGCTGCCCGTTCGCCCGCTCGTAGAGATCCGCCGCTTCCCAGTAGGTCTGCAGCGTCGCGCACGCTTCGGCCTCCATGACACTTACCGGCGTCACCGTGAACACGAGAGCTAGAAAACACGCTGTCAGAGTTTTCATCGTTGACCTCCCTTCCTTGAGTTTTCGGCCTCGATCTTGGACTCCAGGCCGCGAATAAACAACTCATCCCGTTGCGGGTGACGGGTGGTGGAATGCTGCTCGATGGCGGCGACGGCAGCACGGTTGCCAAACGCCAGAGCCATCTCGTAAGCCGTTTTCCCCCGGTTATTCTGTATCTGGGGATCCGCTCCAGCTTTCAGGAGCAGCGTAACGATGGAATCAGGAGCGTCAATGGCCGCCCAATGCAAGGGGGTCCAGCCCCTGGCGTCGGGCAGGTTGACGTTGGCACCGGCCTCAATCAGCACTTTGGTCAGGCTAAAGGCAGTCTCAACCGCCCTGGAAGAACTCACTGCCGCAGACAGGGTGGGCATCTGAGCCTCACCGAAAGTCATGAAGTGGTTGGGGTCAGTTCCCGAGGTCAGCAAGGCCTTGAGATCGTCGACCGAGCCGTTCGCCATGGCGAGGGTCAGCTCGTCGACTTGGCCCACTGGTCCTGGTGTTTCATCTCCGGGAAGCATTTCTTCCGGTACTCCCGGAGTGGGCTTCTTTCCTTTCTCCCCATCATCGACGCCTCCCACCGTCCCGCCTGAGTCGGTGTCACCCTCCGGCCCTTGTCCCAGCAGGGTGTAGGACACGCCGAACACCACCAGCCCGACCCCCAGGCAGAGCGCAGTAAACGTGAACTTTTTCCTGAATCGTTTCATGGTTCCCTCCTTGGATTTCTCAGCGGATTCTGAAAGGGATTTTCGCCCTCTATCCCGTTCAACGCTCGAAACAGCCACTTATTACAAAAATTTTTCCGGGGCGGTCAGGACTGCTGGGAGGCTTGCGCCGACAGGGACCGGATGCGGGAATCGAACCGGCGTTTCAGAAGCGCAACGGCCCGGTTGAGGCGGACGGCGACATTGCCGCGAGACAGGTGCAGCCGTCGGGAGATCTGCTTGTTGGAGAGCCCCTGGTAGAGGCGCAGCTTCAGGACCTGGCGGTAGGTCGCCGGCAGCAGGTCGATCATTTCCCGGCACAGGACCAGCAGCTCCCTCTCCTGGGCAAGAGCCTCAGGCCCCCGGGCCGGGTCTCTCCTGTCTTCCAGCGCAACCTCGCGGCGGCGGACCCGCTTCTTGTGGAAGTCCCTGGCCGTGTTGGCGACCACCCGGTGCACCCAGGGGCAGGCCTTGGGGCCTTCAAAGCGGACGTGGTTGATGGCCTGGAGGATCTTGATCCAGCTGACCTGAAGGACATCCTCGGCCAGGGCGTCGTCGCCGGCGATCCGCCTGGCCAGGGGAAAGAAGCGGCCCGAGCAGCAGACGATCCAGGCCTCCGAGTCGCCTTCCAGCAGGGGGCAGTCTCCGGCTGCGCGCGCGAGCTGCGAGCCGGGCAGAATCTGGACATCATCCGCCATCGCTTCCACTTCCCGATTGAGTCAAGGGGGCCTACAAACAGTAACGCCCGAAAACCCAGGAAATTACAACTCTTTTCGCTGCCGGCAACGAGGCGAGGCCCAGCGCTCGGAAGCCCGATCGCCGAGCCTCCGACCCCAACATCTTGTGGTTAGGGGGTTTCGGGGAGGCCCCTTCGGGGTTGGTTTTCAACTAAGTGTCTGAAAAGGGGGGAGTTACTTCAAAAAGCAAAGTTTACATAATAGGATTTTATCGGAAGGAGGAGGCGCTGGGTAAACTGTAAGGAATCATCTATGGCGCGACCTCTTGTTTTGCAAGGTTGATCAAGACCGACTTGAGAACCTCCAGGCTCAATCCGCCAGTTTGTTTGAGCACAACATTCTTTAGCTTGTTTCCACCAGTCGGGAGGGGGAGATTGCTCACTCATGGCAAGCGATGGCTGGTTCGGATCGTCGGTCAGCTACTGCGGGACGTGGGAGCTGCGCCTGTCTGTGGCGCTTGCGGGCGGCGGCCCTGGAGGCGATCCAGGAGTCGGCCAGCGAAGTATCAGGTACACCCAAACCGGGTGAGCCTCTCTAGACAGCCCCGAGCACACCCGCAAGCAGAAGCAGCGTGTAAGCCACGCCAAACACGGTCAGCCCAGCCGTCAAACAGCACTCGGGGAAAGTCAGGTTACTCCTGCTGGAAATCTTCATCCGGTTACTCCTTAGGCTGATCTCTCAGCGGATTTTGGCCCCTCCTCTACCCCTATAAACGTTCGAAACGGG
>JAPOZE010000129.1 GCA_026706225.1 Acidobacteriota bacterium | reverse complement strand
AAACGTTGGACAGCGTCATATAGGTGGTGAACACCGTTCCCGCGGCCACGGTCCATGAGATTCTCATGGCCATGGAGAGGAACCCTACCGACCCGATGGCCGCCAAGGTTTCGAAGGAAAGCACATAGGACATGGCGAACCAACCCTCGTTCCACAGTCCGGGGAATCCCGCGAAGATCATGGCCGCCATCCCAAAGCCGATGTAGCCGACCGAGAGAATCAACCGCCTCCCGTAGCGGTCGGCCAGATAGCCGCCCCCCACGGCGCCCAGGATAATGGGAGCCATGGCATAGAGGCCGGTGGCTGTAGATAATTCCACATGCGTCCAGCGCGGACTCAGGTGCTGGGTGTAGAGCGTGGTGGCCAGTACCTCGTTGACTCCCAACCCGACCAGCTTGGCCAGCGTGTACACGATGAAGACCCAGGTGGTCGTCAGCGAAAACGCCCTGAGCACGTTGCGCAGGGTCCCCAGCGGGTTGCGTACGCTCCGAACGGCGGAGGAAGCAGCCCGGCCTGCGCTCCAGGGGAACCGCTTCTCGCCCCGCCGCTCCAGAAAGACGATGGGGACCAGCATGATGGCCAGCAGCAACAGCACCTGAACGGCCGCGCAGGCCTCCAGGCCACCGGCGTCGATCACATGGGAAAGACTCCAGGCGCCGATACCCTTGCCGATAAGCTTGCAGCTCCACATCAGGCCGTTGGTCAGTCCCTGCTCCCGGGGAGGCAGAATGTCGACCGCCAGGGCGTCGGTGCAGACGTCCTGCAGGGAGGCGAAGCAGTTGTGAATAAAGTAAATGTAGAGGATGAACTTCAGCTCCTGGGAGGGATCGGCGATGCCGATGAATCCCAGCAGCGTCAGGGCCATCACCAGTTCGGAACCGATGATCCAGGGGCGTCTTCTGCCCATGGAGCGGATGGTGAAGCTGTCCATCAAGGGGGCCCAGATCAGCTTGAAGGACCAGGGCACCAGGATGATGGCCTTGAGGTTGCCGATATCGCTGTCGGAAATCCGGTAGTTGTCGGAGAGGTAGTTTGGCAGCGTCGTCAACATGAACCCCCAGGGAATCCCCTGGGCGAAGTAGAGCGCGCACAGGGTCGCCGTTCGCTGCCATCGAGTGTCAACCAGCGCCATGGAAAGGCCCCACCTCCTGCGTTTCTTGAGATCCCGCCCCCGCGGAGCAGCCCAAACTCTACCAGCCGCCTACCCTTCCCGCAAGGGACAAGGAAGACACTATTCCTTCACCACGTAGATCGGGCTGGACCAGGCCATGTGTCCGTCCTCCTGCACCACTTTTACAAAGATCGGGTTGTCTCCCTGGCGGCAGTCTCGGGCGGGAAGCCTGTAGGTGAACTCACAATGGGCCGGACCGCCGCCGGTCGGCAGGCGATAAAGCGAGATGCGCTTGTCCAGGCCGCCCAAGGTCCAGTTCCTGCCCTCAACTCCCAGCCCTTGAAGCCCCGCCTCAATACAGGTCTGACGGGTGTCCACCCGGACCCGGCCGGCTTCCGGACGGGCCAACTCCAGGATCAGGCCGGCCACCCCGCCGGTGGTGATGGATTCCCATTCGAGCCGGGTAGGGCCGACCTGGCGGAAGGGAAGATCGGGATTGTGGAAATTGATGGCGGTCACGCCCCGAATCCGATTCCCGGACAGGGTCAATGACCCCTTCCAGTCGACCTGCCGGCCTCTTCCCCGCACCTCGGCTCCCTCCCAGAGCAGCTTGATCCGGTTGGAAAGATCGGCGGCGGTGCAGGTTCGAAAACACTTCAAGACCTGCGTTCCGTTACGAACCTCCACCCGCTCGATGGGGGCCGTGCCGCAGACCCGGATGCGAAACTCGGTTCCAGAACCGGACCCCAGGGGGAGCAGGCCCCCCATCGGCATTCCATCGTCGGTTTCGACATTCAGATAAATGCGAGCGCCGGTGGTTGCGTAGACCCGCCGGGCCCGATAGGCCTCCCATACGCTTTGGCGGGTCAGGGCCTCGGCCAGAACGCAGGTGAGCCCCCCGTAGCTGCCGAAGTTGCCGGCTCCCGGATAGCTGGCCCCGGGGCGACCCTTGTGTCCGTCGGAATTGGCCACGATCGCCAGGCGATGCCCCCGGGCAAAGG
>JAPOZE010000459.1 GCA_026706225.1 Acidobacteriota bacterium | reverse complement strand
GAAAGGGACGAGCGCAGCCGCAGCAGTCTTGTCAGGATCCTCGGCATTATCGGCGGCATCCTGCTGGCGCTGGGAGCGTTGGCCGCGGCCGTGGTCGCCGTGGTCAGCTGGAGCCGAAGCAAGTTTTCCGCTCGGACGTTTTTCTGGCTGGCCCCGATCCTTTTCCTGCTCCAGCTTGCCGCCTTTTTCAACGGGTGGCCGGCCATGATCTCGAATCTGACCACGGCCCAGCCACTGAGTCACCAGCTTCTGGGCCTGATCGCCGGAGGCTTTATCGGGATACTCCTTCTCTCACTTCTGCTGGCCCTGTTGTTCGGCTGGGTCAAGGCATCCGGCCGCTGGGGCGGTGAGTCCACGGGAAGAAGAATCGCCTTGGGGTTGGCCCTGGGCGTTGTGGCCAAGGGACTCCAGGTGCTGGCAACGGCTTTCACCAGCGCCAGGGCTCCGGCATGGCCGGAATTCGGAGGGCTGGACAATGTCCTGCCGGTGTTCGGCCCGCTCATCCAGTCGATCACGCAATATTTCATGCTCCTGTGCGTCCTGCTGGTGGCGGTCTCGCTTGTGGAGGTCCTGACCCGCGGCTGGAGCCGGCGCCGCTACGCCGCCGGCCTGCTGATCCTGCTGGGGCTGGTGGTGCAGGGCCCGGACGTCGAGGGTGTGGGTGAATGGCTGCTCAAGGGGTTGCTGTTGGGGGCCGCACTGCTGGCGGCCTATGTCTATCTGCGGGCCGAGGCGGGTCTGATTCCTTTGGCGCTGGCTTCCTACCTGGCTCTGGGGCTGATCCAGCAGGCGGTCGACCAACCCTACGGGGGAGCCCTGCTGCACCATGGCCTGGCGACGGCGGGTCCCTTGATTGCCGGCTGGCTGTTCTGGCGACACCTGGGCGGGCCGGCCAAAGAGAGCATTTCGCAGGCGCCACCCTCTGAGCAGCAGGCCTGAGCCGCCTTTTATCATTTATCCAGCGACCCGCTGAGAAGTGCAGGTTGACCAACCGGAGACCATGATGATTCTGACCACAACCCCCTCGATCGAAGGCAAATCCATCCGCGAATATCGCGGCGTCGTGACCGGCGAGGCCATTCTGGGGGCCAACCTGGTCAAGGATCTGTTTGCCGGGATACGGGATCTGATCGGAGGCCGGTCTGCCGCCTACGAGCAGGAACTGGCCAAGGCCAGGAGCATCGCCCTGGGAGAACTGGAGCAAGCCGCCCAGGACCTGGGGGCCAACGCCGTGGTGGGAATCGACCTGGACTACGAAGTCCTGGGCGGGAAGGGAAGCATGCTGATGGTGAGCGTCAGCGGCACCGCCGTCGTCATTTTCTGAACCTGGGCGAGTATAATTTCGGGAACCTTGTCAATGAAACGGCGATCCTTTCTGGAGGCAAGCCTGGCGGGACTGGCGGCTATGGGTTGGGCCGAACGGAAAAAATATCGCATCGGCGTGATCGGCCACACCGGTCGCGGCAACTACGGGCACGGGCTCGATACGGTGTGGCGGGCCTTTGACGAAACCCAGGTGGTGGCGGTGGCGGACCCCGACGACGAGGGCCGCGCCCGGGCCAGGGAGCGCACCGGCGCCCCGCGGGACTACCGCGACTACCGCCGCATGCTGGACCGGGAGAAGCTGGATATCGTGGCCATCGCTCCGCGCTGGCTGGACCAGCGGGCGGCCATGACCACGGCTGCCGCCGAGGCCGGCTGCCACATCTTCCACGAGAAGTCCTTCGCCCCCAGCCTGACCGATGCCGACCGGATGGTGGCGGCCGTGGAGCGGAAGCGGGTGAAGGTCCAGATGGCCCACCAGATGCGGACCTCTCCCTTTGTGATCCGGGTCAAGGCGATGATCGAAGCCGGCGAGATCGGCATGATCCAGGAGGTGCGCGGACGGGGCAAGGAGGACCGGCGGGCCGGCGGAGAGGACCTGATGGTGCTGGGCTCCCACATCTGCGACATGATGCGCTACTTCCTGGGCGATCCCAAGTGGGTCTTCGCACATGTCACCGAGGACGGGAAGGAGGTCGGCCGGGGGCAGGTCCGGGAGGCTACCGAACCCATCGGACCGGTAGCCGGCAACCAGATCGCGGCGGTATTCGGCTTCGCCGGCGGGGATCCCGCCGGC
>JAPOZE010000074.1 GCA_026706225.1 Acidobacteriota bacterium | reverse complement strand
ATGGGATCGAGCCGGTTCTGGAGCTCGTAGTACCCGTCCCGCACGGCGCGGATCAGACGGCTCAGCCCCGTCCCCCACCAGTCTCCCCGCGCGGCCAAGTTCCGGATGATGCGGTCTACGTGGTCCTGCGAGGGGCCCGTTTCCCCCTTCGGAGCAGGCAGGTCCTCAGCATACAGGACCCGGCGTTTCCCGATTTGGATGAGATAAAAATCCATTGAGGTTCCTGCCGGGAAGTCCCGGTTGACACTCGGCTCTCACCGGCAAGAAAGCAGGCGGGCCCCATTGTTTGAAGCCCGCGTTCGTGGGGTGGGGATGACGACGGCTGATCCGGTCGTCGATTACTCCGGCAGCTTGGGTTCGGTCAGTTGACAGTCGTTGGTCAACGACCCCAAGAAGGCGATCAGGTTCTTCTTTTCATCGTCGGTCGCCTTCCGTTTCTTCAGATTGGTGCGGTCCAGGTACTTGTTGGGCTTGCCTCCTCCGATCATCAGGTCCACGGCCTCCTCCAGGGTGGCCACGCTGCCATTGTGAAAGTAGGGACCCGACTTGGCGATATCCCGCAGGGTCGGGGTCTTGAAGGCCCCCGTGTCCTCCTCCTTCCCGGTGACCTTGAACCTCCCGACGTCCGGCTTTTCGGCGTCCATTCCGATGCCCACATTGTGGTATTGCTGGTCGGTGAGGAGGACCCCGTCGTGACAGTTGGTACACTCCAATTTCTTGAACACCTCGTAGCCTTTCTTGACCTCATCGCTCACTGCCGCTTCGTCCCCGGCCCGCCACCGGTCGAAAGGCGTGTTGCCGCTGATGATGGTCCGTTCAAAGGCGGAAATGGCCTGGACGATCCGTTCGGGAGTGGCCTCGCCTCCGAACACCGATTGAAACTGGGCCCGATAGCCTGAGACGGCATTGATGGTGGCGGTCGCGACCTCCACATCGGCTCCCATGTTGCCTCCCTTCCAGGCTGCCATGGCCTGCTTTTCCAGGGAACCGCTGCGACCGTCCCAATAGAACTCCGAGTGGTAGCCGATGTTCCAGAGCGTGGGGCTGCTGCGCGTCAGCTTCTTTTCCCGGGCCCCGATGGCCGTGGGCAAGCCGTCGGTCAAGCCGTTCTCGCACAGGTGGCAGGAGTAGCAGGAACGGGAACCGTCCGCGCTGAGCCGCTTGTCGAAAAACAGTTGGCGTCCCAGGGCGACCTTTTCCGGCGTCATGGGGTTGTCCTCCGGAATCTTCATCTCCTCATAGGTCGCCAATTGCTCAGGCAAGGGCAGGACCTCCGGTTGATACTCCGGAGCAGGCGGTTCACCGGGAGCGCATCCCGTCAGGGACGCACCCAGAAGGAAACCGATCGCCAGAGAGATGGCATAAGGGCTCGATGGATGCATGGACCGCATGATTCCTCCTCGACTCTGCTTGACGTTTATCCTGGCTCCAGACCACTTGGCTGGAGTTCCCCGGGCACCCCGGACGCTCCCGATATCGTCGGGCCGGTGCTTGAATCTCGAGGCGTGCCGCTTCTGCCACCGGTGTCGGGAAACCGGAGCTACCCTGCCAATTCCTGAAAACAATGAAAGTGAAGGAAGGACTTCTACGTCGACAATCGCGTCCCATTGTACCCGAGGCTCGGCCCCGACTCAAGGGGGAGATGGCCCTTGGAACTCACGCCCTGCCCAGTGCCCGCGGCTTGCCCACCGCCGGCAGGGAGCCCTTTTGGGCTTGAAAAACCCCTGGTGCTCACGTATTCTCTCCCATTGCCGGTGGCGGCCGGGCCTACCTTCTGAGTCCGGGAATCGGCCGGCCCACGAGAGGATGGTTTTCCCGTCCAGGGCAGATCGTGAACCCTGAATCATGTCGCCCGGCCGGAAAACAGCAATTCGTTGCAGAACACCATTGATAAGACTGGAAAGCTTGCCTTCGTGAGTGCCGACGGTGGGCTGTTCCGGGTCAACTCCTCGAGACTGGCCGCCCACTACGCCAGCAACTCCCAGACATTTGCGGGCCGAATCCACCGCCTGCTGGGCGTTGCTCTAATGCGTTCCATCCACCTGCTCGTGGGTATCTGGAACCCCCGGCTGGCCACCCGACTGATCCACTTGCCGCTGAGGGGCACCAGCCGGGACCGCCTGGACCTGCTGGGTGAAGAATATTTCCAGT
>JAPOZE010000445.1 GCA_026706225.1 Acidobacteriota bacterium | reverse complement strand
ATTCCAGCCACTGGATGCCCACGTGGATCCGGTCGCTGTCGTTGCGCCCCGGGATGTTCAGGTTCTTGCCCTTGGGCGCGCCGCTGCCGACGAAGATCGCATCGTAGCCCTCGTCCAGCAACTCGCGCATGCTGTTCACCGGCGTGTTCAGCCTCAGGTCCGCGCCCATGTCGACGATGTAGTCGATTTCCTCGTCAAGCACGGAGGCCGGCAGGCGGAACGCCGGAATGTTGGTGCGCATCAGGCCGCCGGTCTTGTCCAGCGCCTCGTAGATGACGCACTCGTAACCCAGAGGCATCAGATCGTTGACCACCGTCAGGGACGCGCAACCCGCGCCCACCAGGGCGATGCGCTTGCCGTTCTTCCGCTTCGGCGCCACCGGCAGCCTTGACGCGATGTCGCCGCGGTTGTCCGCGGCCACGCGTTTCAGGCGGCAGATCGCCACCGGCTTGTCCTCGACCCGCCCGCGCCGGCACACCGGCTCGCAGGGCCGGTCGCAGACCCGGCCCAGGATTCCCGGGAAGACGTTGGACCCGCGGTTCAGCATGTAGGCATCGCTGAACCGCCCCAGGGCGATGAGGCGGATGTACTCGGGGACGTCAGTATGGGCCGGACAGCCCCACTGGCAATCTACGACCTGGTGAAAGTACTCGGTACCTTCCGTCTTGGTGGGTTCCATGTGTTGCCTGCGGTCAATTGTCTGCCGGATTGGAGAACGCGAAATATTCGGCGCCCTGCATCAGGCGCTTGAAGTTCGTGTCACTGACCTGGACCAACGATCGATGGTCGCCAGCTTCAAAATAGACATCGGGCTGGGCCCTGAGGGTGATATCCACCACGGTGGGCACACGATACCACGGACCGATGGGCGGAACCGAACCCACCGCGCAGTCGCAGAAGAGATCGTCCAGGTCATGGTCGGTGGCGACCGTCAATCGACGGTGCAATGTGGCGCTGAGTAGCTCGAGATCCGGTTCGCAATGCGCCGGCATGACCGTGAGGACATAGCCATAGGGGTCCTTGAGCAGCACGGCCCTGGCGAGCTGCTGGCGGGGAATTCCCGCTCTTTCCGCCGCCTGAGCGGGCGAATGTCTGGACCTGTGCCGAAGGATCCGGAAGTCGATCTCCTCGAACGCAAGGGCGTCACCCACGGTGGTCGCGATACTCATCCGCTTCAATCTTCCCGGTTCGCGCGCCACATTATAGACGCGGAAGCGGTCTCCACAAAGCCAATCCGGCGCCGACCGGGAACTCGCCCGATCCGATTCGGTCTACCGAATTAATGACCGAAAGCCGGACGAGGCGCTTCCAAATACGATAGTATGATCTTGGATGGCTAGCCGACGGCCAATGTGTTCCCGAATTGGCGTTTCCACCACGCTGCATTACCTGTGCGTAATGTTTGCCGCCGCGAGCCTTTCCACCGCCGCCGGCCAGCAATCCGGCCTCGCTGACCCGCCGGCGGTTCCGGAATCCGAGCCGTCCGATGGGGAATCCATTCCCGGGCTGGCCGCGGCAGTGGCGGCGCTGGCCGCCGAGGAAGAGGTTCTCGAAGCACCCGGACCGGAGATCGAGGCCTACGTCACCCGTCTCGAGGCGCAACTCACTCTGCGCGATCGGCTCGACCACGGCGAGTACACCGAAGCCGTGCCCGTCGCGGCGCGATTGGTGGAGTTGACCTCGGAGGAGTTCGGGGAGCGTTCAACCGAGACGGCCGTGGCGATTTCCAACCTCGCCGAGAGCCAGCGCCGGGCGCGGCTGTACGAGGATGCGGAGCAAAACTTTCTCTCATCCGTGGACCTCTTCCGGCAACTGGGCGGCTAGTTCTCCGAATCGGTGATCACGCCCCTGGTCGGACTCGGCGTGACCTACCAGAGCATGAATCTGCATCCGGAGGCGGTGACCTCCCTGGACGAAGCGCGCACCGTGAGCCGCCGAATACATGGGCTGCTCGGCGAGCAACAGGTCGATATCCTCAATCACATTGCCAATTCCATGGTCAGCATGGAGATGTACGAGGAGGCCGACGCCCAGAGACTCGCGGGCCTGCGGATCATGGAGCGCATTCACGGCGAAAATTCGCTGGAGATTCTTCCCGAGTTGTACCGGCATGCGATGTGGTTGCGGGACGGCTACCGCTTCGACCGGGAGCGCGACTACTACGGCCGC
>JAPOZE010000069.1 GCA_026706225.1 Acidobacteriota bacterium | reverse complement strand
CGCATTGATGACATCCAGAATGGCCACGTAGATGAAGGTTCCCGCCGCCAGGGCGTTGAAGCTCCCTTCGATCAGCTTGGCAGCCTGTCCCTCGAGAAGATTGGAGGCCACTGTCCCGACCAGGATTCCCAACGGAGTCATCGCGACGAAAATGGTCAGTACCGTCCGGAGGCGTTTCCGATCGGCGCCGGAAGCGCGGACGCTGACCATCAGGGCGAAGGCAGCCGAACCCTTGTGGAACAGGATGCCCAGCATGACCAGCACCGATGTGGCGACTTCGGCCTCGAGACCCAAGGCGGCGCCTGCGATGATGGAGTGGATCGAGAGAACTACCAGGAGAACCAGAGGATAAATGGGCTGACGGGTTTCCTTTTCCTCACCCGGTCTCGCGTAGCCTTCGAACAGAACACGGTCTATAAGCAGCAGCAGGCCGACCCCCACTGCCGCCAGCAGCGGCGCAACGGGATACTCGAATGTCCCCTCAAAGGCCTCTGCCGCTTCGGGCAGCAGGTGGATGAACCCTGCACCGAGGAAGATGCCGCCGGCCAGGGAGTTGCCCAGCGACAGGAATCTGCGGCTTCCATGTTGACGAGCCGCCAACAGTGGAATGATTCCTCCCGCGATTCCGACAGCGAGGATTGACAGCGCCGCAACGATTTTGATGGTGAACAAAGAGGTCATGATCGCTATCGTCCCCCTGTTCCAATGAACACCCTTCAGAATGTCTCAAAGCGGGTTCAAGGGCGCAAGACAATTCTGGTTGAGCGCCGGACCGGTGTCTCACGGCAGGCTGGCAGCATTGGTGATGGGTGGTCTTTCGGAAAGGTCGGAAGTTCCGGGCGAGTCGGCCGTTTCCGCCCCGAACTCGGTCCTTGGAGTTGAACTTCCCTTTGGGAGTGGTTACGTATTGTCAGGATGGCTCGTCTTCGTCCGGGGCCGTCAACTGCTTGAGGAACGATTGACCCCTGGCTTCCAGCTTCTTCTCCAGCCGTTCGGTGCAGTCGCAGTCGGTGCAGGCCCAGGGCTCCTCGCCGTTCAGGTCCCGGCAGCGGTTGGGGTCGTGGGCGTCCTGCACCCGCTCCAGGTCGAAGTACTCCTCCCAGTAGGGGCGTTCCTCCAGCAACGGAGTCGGACAGAAGCAGACCTCGACCCAGCGAACCCGGCCGTCAGACGTCCTGCGGGCTTGCTTCATGTTTCGAACGTACTCGCCTCCGGCTACCGATCCCCGGCCCAGGGACTTGTCCTCGATGGCCTCAAGCAGGGGACGCTTTCTTTTTGCCTTGAGTCGAGCGGTGACGAGGTATCTCATGGATGGACGGCTCAGGTTGGTTCGGGCAAGCGTCTCGACGCGGTTTCCATTCTCTGGTTGCAGGCCTCAAGACGGATTTACCGCTATGGTACAGAGTTTTGCGCGATTGGCAACAATCGAGGAAAGATCAATCCTCGAAGGCCTCTTCCACGCCAACAACCCGCCCGGCGGTGACGTCGTCCAGACCCATTCGGATCCCCTGAACCATCGCCGGATCGGCAAGTATGTCGATGGTCTCCCGCAGGCCTTCGAAATCCCGGTAGGGGAGCAAAACCGCCTTTGGAATACCATTCTTCGTGATGACCACCCTGGTGTGTTGCTCTTCAATGCGGCGGAGAATGTTGAGGAGTTGCGACTTCGCCGTCGATGCGGGGATGTACTCGTCAATGGACATGGCAAAAATTATGGCTGGGATTTTCACTATTATCAACAGGCCCAATCAAGGACATTGCTCACTGTTGGTGCCTTCCGTCTGAAGGGGTTTCTGCGCCCCTAGGACGCGCAGCCACATCGTCACACCCTCCATTGACCCTTCTTCTGTCTTGTCGCTATAGTGGACAGCCCGCGTGAAAGGAGCGGAGGAGCCTTTCCGTTACTCTTCTCCGTCGCCATTCAGCTCTTCGTCAGGACAAGCGTTCCGGCCAAGTCCGGGCACAGTCTTGACGGATGCCCGCTCGGAACACTCAGACCCAGAGGGAATGCAACCCCATGGCCACGCCCGACCAGGAACGGCTGAACCAAATTCGGAAGTCCCTGGCCGACGGCGGACTGGACGCCCTGCTGCTGCTCTATCCGGACGACATCCTGATGGCCACCGCCATGCTGCCGGCCAGCACCCACGTGGCCGTCCTGGTGGACCGGGA
>JAPOZE010000572.1 GCA_026706225.1 Acidobacteriota bacterium | reverse complement strand
CTTCGAAATCGTCCCGTGCCTTTGGCAAGGTGTGGAAGGACTTCCTTCGAGGGGGGTATCCCGAACTTGCAACCCAACCCAGCCGGGATGTGTCGCTTTGGTATGCCGGCTACGTGCAGACTTATCTCGAACGGGATGTGAGAATGCTGCGTCAGGTCGGGGACCTGGTTCAGTATCAGAATTTCCTCCGGGTGCTGGCGGCCCGAAGCGCCCAACTCCTGAGTTTGACCGATATCGCCAGAGACCTCGGCGTCGCGGTCAACACCATCAAGGCATGGCTCTCCGTGCTCGAAGCCACCCATCAGGTGATGGTGCTGCGTCCCTACTTCGCCAATGTCGGGAAGCGGCTAGTCAAGACCCCGAAAGTGTATTTCACGGACGTGGGAGCTCTTTGCTACCTTGCCGGCCTCAAAGACCCCGAACACGCCGCCTCAGGGCCCATGGGAGGCGCCATCATGGAAACGGCGGTACTCTCCGAGATTGTCACTACGCTAACGCATCGGGGTCTCGACCCTCGGGTCTACTATTGGAGGACCATGGTGGGAACGGAAGTGGACTTCGTGGTCGAGACCGCTGGAAAACTGGTGCCGATCGAGGTGAAGCTGTCCGCGACGCCGCGCCCGGCGATGGCCAACACCATAAGGAGATTCCAAAGCGACCGGCCGGGCGCCGCCATGCCGGGGTACGTCGTGCATCCGGGTGACCAGCTCCTTCCTCTCGGTCCCAGGGTGACGGCTTTGCCCTTCGCCGAACTGTAGCGCGCCGTCAGGCAAGGCCCGCCACTTCCCCCACGATGCCCAGTTTTTCGTCGCTCAGGTGACCGTAGCGGTTGATCCAGAAACCGTGGCGGCTGGCGCTTCGGGCTGCCTGGAGGCGGTTTCGAAAGTCGGGGGTGGGGCCGTACGCGTGGGCCAGGGTGCAGACGGGAGTCCTCCCGGCCTGGAGCTGGGCCTGGGCGATCTTGCGATGCTGGGCGGCCGCTCCCACCGGATGCGGCTCTTCGGGGGAAGGGTAACGGAAGTCCTCCAACCGGGCCGGGGCCGGCTCCTGGCCGGTATCGAACAGGCGGGCCAGGGCTCTCACCAGAAGCCGTTCGGACACTCCCGGATTGGCCAGGCTCAGGCGGTCACCGTAAAACCGAAGCATCATGGGCCAGTGCATGGTGTAGAGCTTGACCGAAATGGCCGAGCTGTAAGGGCTCACCCGACCATAGTCCAGGCCCGAGAGGATGTTCCAGGGCGGCGGGAAGGCGTTGGGGCGCAGCTCCATCCTTGCGCCACCGGCTTCGTTCATGGCCTGGCGAAAATCGGCGTGCAGGGATTCGACCAGGCTGGCTTTGAACCCGGTCCACTCCTCCAGGCCGGTGGCCTCCGGCAGCAGGTGCCGGCGAACCTCGCCAAGGCTGTCGGACTCGGCACAGATCCTCAGGTCCCCGTCGGTGAGTCCTCCGTGAAGGCGGTCGTAGAGCGCGGCGGCGGCGCTGCGCATCCGGTTGAAATCGAGTCCCATCCGCCGGGCCTGCCCGCGGGCATGCTCGCCGAAGTCCAGAAAAATGGAATCCAGCAGATAAGGCGGATATTCCGGCCAGTCCAGGCGCAGGCCGTCCACGGTCGGGTACTGGCGGCAGAGGTCTCGGAGGAGCGCCAGGGCGTAGTCGCGGATGTGGGGGCTGGCCAGGCTCCCGTTGGCCGAGAGGCGGCGCTTGGGAATACTGCCGTCGGGAAGCCGGGGACAGTCGTCGCGTTCCGGCTGACCGAACTGGACTCGGTAGCCCGGCGGAATGGCTGCCTGAACCTGAAGGTAGACCTTCAATCCGCGGGACTGCGCGTTGCGGATGAACTCTCCCACCAAGGGACCCTGTTTGCGGGTCAGGTCGTCGGACGCCGGTGGCTGGTAGCGCAACCCCCGATAGAGGTCCAGGTCGGGTTGAAAGCTGGGCGCCGTCCGAGCCCACAGCTCCCGCTTGCCCCACAGAGTGCGGTCCAGCAGGCGGACCTTGCCGGCGCCGGCGTCGATGGGTGGTTCCCGGAATCCGGTCTGCCGGTCGGCCGCCGCCATCACGTAGGGAGAGGTGGTCACGGCGTTGACCCCGGCCAGCCTCTCCAGCCTGTCGAGCACGCCGTTTACCGACTCGCTCTGAAAATATTCGGGCATCACGGTGATGCCGACCAGCATGGGAT
>JAPOZE010000371.1 GCA_026706225.1 Acidobacteriota bacterium | reverse complement strand
CCTGGTTTTGAGCGCCTTCTGGCCCGCGGGAGCCAATCAGAGCAGCGAGCTTCGAGAACCGTCGGCCCAGCCGCGACCGGCCCCACCCCGGCAACTGGAAAGCGCAGCCCTGCAAAATTTTTCCCGGCGAGTCCGAAGGCATCGCTACAACCTGGACAGGCAGGGCATCCTGGTGGAATCGCTGGATGGCCGCACGGTTCTGGCGAAACTGAACCCGGATACCCCGCTCAACCCAGCCTCGGTAATGAAGCTGGTCACCTCTCTGGTGGCTATGGCCCAGCTCGGCCCCGATCACCGCTTCGTCACTCGAGTCTACGGCGACTCCCCCATCGATCAGGAGGAACGGGTGCTGCCCGGCAACCTCTACCTGGTCAGCGACGGGAATCCGCTTCTCGGCAGGGCCGAACTGTACCGATTGACTCGTTCCCTGAAGCGAAGGGGCTTGCGCCGGGTGAAAGGAGACCTGGTCGTATCCGGACCTTTTTCGGTGAACTCCAGCAGCAACCCCGACTACCCTGTCCGGTACCTGGCACGCTACTTCCGGCGAACAGGCATCAGGATCGAGGGACGAGTCCATGCCGCGCCGAAAGAGTGCGTCAGCGAGCGGTTGCGAGTCGAATTCCTCAGCCACTCTTCACCGAGCCTCCGGGACATCCTGTGGAAGGTGAATGCGTTCAGCGTCAACGACATCGCCGACAGGCTGGGGCGCGCTCTGGGAGGCCCCGAATCCATGCGGGACTATCTGATTCGGGAGATGGGCCTGCGACCCTCGGATATTCGGATCGAAAAACCGTCCGGCATAGGACGCAGCCGCATGACCGCACGTGCCGCCGTTCACGTGCTTCACTGCCTTCGCGGCACCCTTCAGGGTCATGGCATGAAGCTGCAGGACATCATGCCCGTGGCCGGAGTGGACCAGGGGACGCTTCGCGGACGATTTCGGCATTCCAGGTACCGCGGCCGTGTCCTGGGAAAAACGGGAACCAATTCCACCAAGGATCGGGGGGTCAGCACCCTGGCGGGCGTAGCCATGACCCAGGCCCACGGACCCGTCTTTTATGCCATTCTCAACAACGGCGGCGGAGTCATGGCCTACCGGCGATGGCAGGATGAGTTTCTGCGGAAGCTGATCCAGGAAAACGGCGGCCCGGCCCAAGCCTTGAAGACCCGCCCCAAGTCCCGCCTGCTCAGAAGCTCTTCTTCCTGGCATCCCTCCCCCTATTGGGAAGGCCTGGCCCGGGTTCCCGCCTATCGGCGAAAGATACGCAGGCGGAGCAGGCAGCCTGTTCGGACCAGTGAAGTCCGAATTATCCCCGCCCCGTTCCCGGCTTCAACCTGAGCCCTCCCGCCCTCCGTGCGGGAAGTAAGGCGTCCACCCCCCACCGCATCAGCCTGAAACAACAGAAAGAGAGTGATCCACGAAGGGGCCACCAGACGTGACGGCTTTGCCGCAGGGTCAGGGCTGTGGCCCGGCAAGCCGGCGCGGGCCTGCTCGAGGAGCAAGAGCGATGGGAGGAGGCGCCCCACCCGGGAGCGCGGGCGTCCCGCCCGCATGCTCTTCCGTTGCGTCTCGCTCAGTTTCCCTGCGATGGCGCACCCGGCCACCTTGCCGGCGGGAACGCCATGGGCCCGGTCGAAGCAAAGTCCTGGCGCCGTTGCCGGTCGCGCCGGGTGGAGGAGATAGCCGGGGCTGTGCCAGAATTTGTGCGGGCGGGACGCCCGCGCTCCCGGGTGGTCCCATTCGGCTGACCTCTCAGGATTCTGACCCACGGCCTCCCCTTCCTGCCAGGCGGCAGTCTTGACATCTCCCCAACCATTACCTATTCTTGGCCTTCTTTCGGCGGCTGTGTCGATCTCGCCGCTCCGGTTCAGACGAGGGTTCCAACACCGGTTCAGCCACTCGGTTGGTTACCCTCACCGCCCCAGCCATGCCTCACAGCGAGCCCTTCGTGTTCAATACGGAACGCCGGCTGGTGGTCCTGACCGGTCAAAAGGCTCGCAACCTGCCGGAGCTGCTGGCCATTCTCAAGCGGATCTCGGGATCCTCCATCTTCTACCACACCCACGAGGAGTATTTCCTCTCTCGGCAGTTCGCCCGGCGCGAGTTCTACAACGACTTCGCCCTCTGGATCTCGGAAGCGCTCCAGGAAGAGCCCCTGGCGGCCAGCTTTTCCGCCAGG
>JAPOZE010000668.1 GCA_026706225.1 Acidobacteriota bacterium | reverse complement strand
GGGAGTTGAGCGCCACCCCGTAGACGTAGGCATGGCGGCTGTTGTCCGGCTCCAGTTCCGCGGCCTGGGCCAGGTGCCCCAGGGCTGCCCGGCGCTCACCGGTCCGGACCAGCAGCAGGCCCAGGGAGTGTTGGGCCGAAGCCGATCGGGGGGCTATTTTGAGCGCCTCCAGCAGCAGCTTCTTTCCCTCGTCCTCCCGGTCCATTTCCCGGCAGAGGTCGGCCAGATTCAGATAGGCCGGGATGAAGGCCGGTTCCAGGGCGATTGCCTGTCTGTAGGAAGCTTCGGCCCGCTCCAAGTCCCGCCGGTCCCGGTAAAGGTCCCCCAGGTTGAGGCAGCCGCCGGGATGGTCGGCATGCAGCCGCTGCACCTCTTCGTACTCGCGGACGGCCGAGGCTCTGAGCCGGCGTTGCCGGCGTGATAGACCGGCCGGGGCGGGCCCGGCCAGAAAGCGGCCGGCCAGGGTCCGCACCAGCCGGACCGGATCCTCCAGGGCCGCCTGCAGCAGGGGCTCCCGCTGGTGGGGCGGAAGCGATCCCAGGGCTTCGACTGCCGCTGCCCGCACCAGCGGGCTGGGATCCTTTGCCAGTTGTCCGAGCGCCTCGGCGGTGCTCTCTCCGGGATAGTTGTCCAGCAGCGAGACGGCGGTGGCCCGAACGATGGCAGGCAGGTGGGGGGCCTGGGCCAGGCGGATGAGGTCCGCCGCCAAGCCGGGAATTCCCTTGCGGGCTTCGGCCAGGGTTTCGCCGAAGTGCCTGTCCCGGGGGCCGGCCCCGTACCATCGCTGAAAGTGTTCCACCGACCACTGGGTGGACCGGTCCCCATGGCAATGGTTGCAGGCGTTGGGCGTCTCCAGGCCGGCGGTCAAATCGGGGCGCGGGACGCGAAAGCTGTGGTCGCGGCGGGGATCCACCACCATGTAGGTCCGGGCCGGCATGTGGCACTCCACGCAACGGGCCCCGGGGGAGCCGGACGGATGGTGGTGGTGCGAGCGCGAGGCATAGGTCGCAACAGCGTGGCAGCGGGTGCAGAGCGCATCCCCCTCTTGGTGGAGACGGGCGCTGTGGGCGTCGTGGCAGTCGGTGCAGACCACTCCCTCCTGAGCCATGCGGCTCTGCAGGAAGGACCCGTAGACATAGACCTCCTCCAGGATCTGGCCGTCGGGGTAGTAGAGGTATTCTTCCAGCAGGCTCAGGTTGTGGGTGTTGAGCAGCGAGGCTCCGTGGACGTAGTCCTCGCTGATGAGACCCCGCCTGGAGTGGCAGCGGGCGCACGTCTCCGCCTGCGTATGGGCGGCCAGAGGGGGGGTGCGCCGGGGCTTGCCGGTGCTGTCGTCGCGGGTCCAGGCGGCAGGCTCGGCCTCCTTGAGCCGGATGGCTAAACCAAGGTCGGGGATTTCCGGCCGGGCCTCTCCGCGGGCACGGGCCTCGGCCCACTCCACGTGGGCGGCGCCCGGTCCGTGGCAGGCCTCGCAGGAGACGTCCACCTCGATCCAGCGGGTCCGGTAGGTTTCGGTTGACGGATCGAAGTTCTTGCGCAGACCGGTGGAGTGGCACTCGGCGCAGGCGCTGTTCCAGTTCTGGGAGACCCGGGTCCAGAAGAGGAGGTCGCGGGGAGCAATGCGCTCGTTCCCGTAGAGGTGGAACCAACGCTGGCCGCCCTCTTTGCGGGGACGGGAGTCCCAGCAGAGGGGCAGGCACTGCAGACGCCCCCCGGGGAACTCCACCAGGTACTGCTGCAGGGGATCCGCTCCAAAGGTGTACTTGACCTCGAACTCTTCGACGGCTCCCGAGCCCCCTTCGGTCGAGACCAGGAACCTGCCGTCCCGGCGGTAGAACCTGGAAGTGACTCCCAGGTGGGTCAGGGTGGCGTCCTCGAAATCCCCCAGAACGGTCTGGTCGTTGGCCGGATCCATGGCCAGGTCATGGTGGGAACCGGTGTAGGCGGCGTACTCCTGGGGGTGGCAGGGCTGGCAGGCCTGCCTGCCGGTGTAGCCGGCCGGGACGAGCTCTTGGGAGGGCTGCCGGCACCCGGCGACCGCCAGCAAGGCCAGAGCGATGAAGGCTAGGATGGCTTGACTGAAAGCACTCAGCGACGATCCGCGAAGGGCCAAGAGAGTAATCCACCTCAGATCAGGCCCTGGATGGGCGGGCCGTGCGCCCCGCCGATGGAGTTGGCGATCTTGACG
>JAPOZE010000453.1 GCA_026706225.1 Acidobacteriota bacterium | reverse complement strand
GCGACCTCTTCATCACCAACGATTCGGGACCCATGCACCTGGCTGCGGCGCTGGGGATCCCCACCCTGGCGCTGTTCGGCTCCACCGACCAGGTCGCCACCGGACCCCTCGGACCCGCCGCCGCGGTCCTGAACAAAAACGTTGAATGCAGTCCGTGCCTTCTGCGAGAATGTCCCATCGATCACCGCTGCATGACCCGGATCACGGTTGAGGAAGTCTTCCAGGAGGCAGTGCGGATGCTCCGGTCAGGTGGCTGAGGGACGCCGTTGCCTGGAGGAACGGTCGTTTCCGTCAACCCGGGGGCCACGCTCGCTCCTCCCGCGGGCCCGCGGGAGCGGCAACCCCGCCAAGGATCTCCCCGCGAGCCCAGGCTGTTCTTCACTTCGACTGCCCCCTCACACCCATGGCTGAAATCGCGGCCTTCATCGATCGGGACGGCACCATCAGCGAAGAGGTCGGATACGTGAACCATCTCTCCCGCTTCCAGGTCTACTCCTGGACTGCCGAGGCTATTCGCAACTTCAACCGGCGAGGGCTGAGAGCCATCGTGGTGAGCAACCAGGCAGGCGTGGCCCGCGGCTACTTCAGCGAGGACCTGGTCCTCCAGATCCACTCCAAGCTTCGTGGGGAAATGGAGCGCGCCGGGGCCTATTTCGACGCCGTCTACTACTGTCCCCACCATCCCTCCACCGGCGAACCTCCCTATCGCCAAGTGTGCGACTGCCGCAAACCCAAGCCGGGCATGTTGTGGCGCGCGGCCGAGGAATTCGGCGTCGATGTTGGCAGATCCTTCGTGATCGGCGATCGCTACAGCGATATCGAGCTGGCCCACAACGCCGGCGCCCGCTCCGTCCTTGTCCTCTCGGGGTACGGCCGGGGGGCCTACGAACACCAAAGGAGCCAGTGGAAGGTCCAGCCGGAGTGGGTGGCGGAGAATCTGCTGGAGGCCAGCCGGATGGTGCTGGAGGCGGTATGACTGCCCCGGAAGCCCGCCGCTACGCCGAGATCATCGACAGCTTCCCCGGCTGCACCATCGTCGTATACGGCGACTTGGTGGCGGACGAGTTCGTGTTCGGAGAGTTCTCCCGGATTTCCCGCGAGGCTCCGGTGCTGATCCTCAAGCACAGGGAATCTCGCATTCTTCCCGGGGGCGCCGCCAACGCCATCAACAATCTGATCGCGCTGGAGGCCCATCCCGTCACGGTTGGAATCCTGGGCCGGGACGCCGCCGGAGAGGAGCTCCACCGGCAACTCCAGGACACGCAGCTCTCCATTCCCACCATTGAAAGAAACAGGGACTACCGGACGCCCGTCAAGACCCGCTTCGTGGCGGGCTCGGTCCACTCCACCCGACACCAGGTCCTGCGGCTGGACCGCGAGAGCCGCTTTCGACACACCCGGGAGACCGAGCAGGCGGTCTGGAGGCGCCTGGCGCCTCTGATGGGTTTGTGCCAAGGCCTCATCATCTCCGACTACGGGATGGGCTACGTGAGCCCCGCGCTGGTGGCCCGCCTGGCCAGGATGCGAGAGGAGTTCCCCATCACGGTGGATTCCAGGCACCAGCTGCTGCAGTTTCCCGGACTGACCGCCTCCACCCCCAATGAGCCCGAGGTGGAGGCCTTGCTCGGGTACGAAATCGGAAACGACGAGGCCCGGCTGGAAAAGGCGGGCAGGCGCCTGTTGCGGCGGCTGAAGTCGGAGGCGGTCCTGATCACCCGCGGCCGGGACGGCATGGTGCTGTTCACTTCTCGCAAGCCCTCCCTTTCCATTCCCATTTTCGGGAGCGACCAGGTTGCCGACGTCACCGGCGCCGGCGATACCGTCATTGCCGTCTTCACCCTGGCCCTGGCCGTGGGAGCCAGCTTCGAGGAAGCGGCCCGCCTCTCCAACTACGCCGGTGGACTCGTGGTCATGAAGCACGGCACCGCCACCGTGAGTCGCCAGGAACTCAAGGAGGCGGTAGCCCGGGACCTGACCTCCCATGGATAGCGCCAAGATCCTCTCCCTGGAGGCCTTGCAGCCTCTGGTGACAGACCTGAAGAAGCGCGGCCGCCAGGTGGTGCTGGCCAACGGATGCTTCGACTGGCTCCACGTGGGCCATGTTCGCTACCTTCGGGAGGCGCGCCGGTTGGGTGACTGCCTGGTGGTGGCCGTCAATGGGGACGCCTCCGTGCGCGCGCTCAAGGGGC
>JAPOZE010000531.1 GCA_026706225.1 Acidobacteriota bacterium | reverse complement strand
TTCCAGTAATTCAACAACGTCCCCAGCGCTGCACCATGAATTTTGCAAAAGGCTCCGGCTTTAGAGCCAGGGGCCGGCCCGGAAAGGATTCCAGCCATGCCGCCCATCCGGATGGTGGATCTGCGACGCCAGCACCGGAGCCTCAGGGAGCCCATCGAGGCTGCGGTCCGGGAGGTTCTGGAAGACTGCGACTTCGTCATGGGACGGGCGGTGGCCGAGTTCGAGGCCGAGCTGAGCCGTTATCTGGGAGTCCGCTTTGCCGTGGGGTGCGCCTCGGGCACCGACGCCCTGCGGATTGCCCTGATGGCCCTGGAGATCGGCCCGGGAGACGAGGTCGTCACCACGCCTTTCAGCTTCGCGGCCACGGTCGAGGCCATCGTGCTGCAGGGAGCCCGTCCCGTATTCGCGGATATCGATCCCCGGACCTACAACCTGGACCCCGGACGGATTGGGGAGCGGATCACCTCCAGGACCAGGGCCATCCTGCCGGTCCACCTCTTTGGCCATCCCGCCGACATGGAGCCCATCCTGGCGCTCGCCCGGGAGAGACAACTGCGGGTCATCGAGGACGCCGCCCAGGCCGTGGGAGCCCGCTATCGGGGACAATGCGCCGGGACCCTGGGCGATATCGGCTGCCTCAGCTTCTATCCCGCCAAGCATCTGGGCGCCTGCGGCGACGGGGGGGGCCTGCTGACCAACGATCCCGATCTGGCCCGAAAATGCCGCATGATCAGCCTGCATGGCGCCGAAAGGCGATACCGGCATGAGGTCCCCGGCCTCAACAGCCGGCTGGATTCCTTGCAGGCAGCCATCCTCAGGGTCAAGCTTTCCCATCTGGAGTCCTGGATCGAGAAGCGCATCCGGATCGCCGAGGCTTACGACCGGACTCTGGACCCTCTGCCGCCAACCCCGCCCTACCGCGCTCCGGGCATCAGGCACGTCTACAACCAGTACTCCATCCGCTCTCCCCGCCGCGACCTCCTGGCCGAGTTCCTCAGGACCAGAGGCGTGGAGTGCGCCATTCACTACCCCCTGCCGCTGCATCTCCAGCCGGCCTACCGGTGTTGGGCAGAGGGCAACGGGTCCTTTCCCCATGCCGAAGCCCTGGCCGGAGAGATCCTTTCCCTGCCGGTTTTTCCGGAGCTGACGCCCGAAGAGACGGACCGTGTCGCCGGTGCGGTCCGCGATTTCTGGAAGAACTGACGCCGTTCTCACCAATGGCAGGAGACGTCGGCTCTCAATCCAGGAAGGTGCATGGAGGCGAAAAAGTTTTCCACGAAGGGACACGAAGGACTGAGAAGGGACACAAAGAATAACAAAAGGAGCCTTTTGTAAAATTCGGCAGCGGGAGTTTTACCGGGAATGGCCACAAAAGGCACAAAAACACAGCTTGTGCCTTTTGTGGTTAGACAGCATTTTCACCAGGTCGCGCCCGATATTGAAAAAGGCACAACCTCAGTTTGCCGGCAACCGGTCTTTTCTTAGCCAGCGGTTCAGCGTTTAGGCGAGGAGGAAGTCTTTTCGCTCTTGGAGCCGGAGTCCGATGGCTGGCTGCCGTTGCCGGACCCGCTCCCGGAGCCGGAGGATTCGGCGGCGGGCTTGGACTCGGCGCCGGCTTTGGGTTCGGTCCCGGACTTGGCATCGGCGGCAGGCTTGGATTCGCCCTCGGACTTGGGCTTGGATTCCGGCTTGCGGGCGTAGTCGGTGACATACCAGCCGGTACCCTTGAACTGAAAGGAGGTCCTGGAGATCAACTTGGTCAACCGGCCGCTGCAGTCGGGGCAGGTCTTGAGGGGTTCATCGGAGAATTTCTGCATGACCTCGAGAACCTTGCCGCAGGCATCGCAGCCGTATTCATAAATCGGCATAGGCGCCAACCTCCGGGAAGTCAGCCGGGGATCTCGCAAAAGTGGCTGGGGATTGTGGTGCAGAGCATGAATTCAAATGGGGGGCCGGTTGCAGGTCAAGGGCCGGCGGGTCCCAACAATGAGATGGGAATAACACCCGGAAGGAAGGTTACCTGGCAACGGTAACATTGATTCCCTTCAGCTTCGGCAGCTTGGCTCGAGCCTGGTGGGAGAGGTACCTCAGGGGGTTGACCGACATATCTCCGATTCGAACCTCGTAGTGGAGATGGGGACCGGTGGATCGCCCGGTGTTTCCCACGAAGCCGATCACCTGGCCTCGCCGGACC
>JAPOZE010000551.1 GCA_026706225.1 Acidobacteriota bacterium | reverse complement strand
AATCTGGACTTCCTCGCGGGCCCGTTCGTTCCCGGCCCGGATTTCGTTGAAGTCCCCCCGGTCCATCAGCCGGCGCCTGGCCTCCCGGGCCAGCGCCTGCAGCCGGACGTTGTCGTCCCCGTACATGTTGACACTGATAAAGGTCTGAGACTCGGCCCCCGCCTGCCGCCCCAACTCGATCTCTGCGCCCGGAATCACCGGCAGCCTTTCCCGGATCTCCCCGCGGATATCGATCAACTCCTCCAGGGTCAACTTCTCGTTGTCGAAGTAAACCTGGGTGGAGGCGCTGTTGTTGCTGAAGCTGCTGGAGACGTTCCGGATCTTGAAGGGTTCCCGGTGGGCCATCAGGAAGTCTTCGACAGGCCCCAGGAAGTCTCTCTCGATCTTGGCGTAGTGGTAGTTCTCGGTGAAGTCGTAGCGAATATCCAGGTTCTGCAGGTCCCGGGCCTCCGGCGAGCTGTCGGGAACCCAATGAAGGAGGGCCATCAGCGAACCGCCAACCACCAGAGGCACGATGCACAAGCCCACCAGAAAGCGATGGCGGAGGGGCCAGCTCATCCACCGCAGGTAGTGTTCCACCGCCACCTCGCCCCACCCCGGCCCTGTCCTTCCCGAAACCGGCGACGGGTCGTCCTCTCCCCCGGAGGATGGTTGGCCGCCCTCGCTGGCGGACGCGGCCGGGGAAGCCTGACCGGTGCTGCGGGGAACCCTCCCCTTGAACAGCCTGGCGGCCCCCAGCGGAATGAGTGTCAGCGAAATAACCAGGGAACACAGCAGGGCGATCATGATGGAGGCCCCCACGTCGGCCAACCAGACGGAGTAGGCGCTGGTCTTGCCGAACACCAGGGGCACGAAGATGATGATGGAGGTCAGGGTGGCCGCCAGCACCGCCATGGCTACCGCCCGGGTCCCGCGGCTGGCGGCCGTCACCCGGTCGTAGCCCTTCTCCAGCCATTGATAGATGGACTCCAGCACCACCACGGCGTTGTCCACCAGCATGCCGGCGGCCAACATCAGTCCCATCATGGAGAGAACATTCAGGGTCTTGCCGAAGAGGTAGAGGAATCCGATGGTGGCCACGATGGAAAAGGGAATGGCGAAGCCGATGGTCAGCGTCGCTCCCACCCGCCTCAGGAACAGGTAGAGGACCCCCATGGCCAGCAGGGCTCCCAGCGTGCCCGCGTTCAGCAGCCCCGAGAGCGCCCGGATGATTTCCTTTCCGGCGTCGTGCCAGACCTGGACCTCGATGCCTTCCAGGGCGGGGTCGCGGCGGAGCCGCTCCAGCACGGCCATGACCCCGTTGACCGTTTCCACCGTGTTGGCCTCGGAGGTCTTGCGGATCTGCAGCTCGACGGCCGGTTCCCCGTTCAGGTGCTTGCCCGAGTTGACGGGACGACTGCCGAAATAGATGTCGGCCACCTCTCGCAGCCGCAGCCCCCGCTGATTGACCGGAAAGTCGGCAATCTGCTCCAGGGAGGTCAGGGTGCCCCGGGCCATGGCCCCGTAGCGGGTGGCGCCGTCCTGCATTCGACCCAGGGAAAGGTTGATGTTGGCGCCGTCCATGCGCTGGAACATCTGGGCCACGTCGATCCGGTAGCGCTTGATGTCGTCCAGCCGAAGATAGATGTTGACCTCCTGGCGGCCGGCCCCGCTGATATCGGCTTCGGCCACTCCCGGGAGGCGCTCCAGGGGAGTTCGGATCCTGGCATCCAGGAAATCGAAGGAGCCGCGAAGGTCGCGCCCGGAGGAAATCTGGCCCCTGATGATGGGAAAGTCGGTGGTGCTGAAATTGTTCACCAGCACCCGTTCCACGTCGTCGGGAAGCTCGGACCGCGCCTGTTCCACCTTGTCCCGGACCTCCGACCGCAGCCAGTCCACGTTGCTGTCCCAACCGAAAAACATCTGGATCATGGCCTGGTTGGCGGAAGACCGGGACACCATGCGCTGAACGTCGGGAATGGTTGCCAGCACCTCCTCCAGGGGACGGGTGATCGACTCCTGCACCTGGCCCGGAGTGGCATTGGCGTAGGGCACGTGCACGAAGACGCCGGGAAAGTCGATATCGGGGGTCAGCACCAGCGGAATCCGGGTGAGGGAGATGCCCCCCAGCACCAGCAGGCAGAGGCACAGCATGAGGATGGTCACCGGGTAGCGAATGGAAAAATCCGCCAGTCCGAGTCCGGACCCGGAGGTCC
>JAPOZE010000115.1 GCA_026706225.1 Acidobacteriota bacterium | reverse complement strand
GCGGAATCCCCCGCCGCCCTCCATCCCGTGGCAACCGGCGCAGTAGTAGCGGAAGAGGCCTTTTCCGACCAGAATGTCGTCAGGGTTCCCCTTGTAGGGGTTCTGCTTCCTCTCTTCTTCTTCCTCCGCGCCCAGGGCCGGGCCCGCGAAGGTCGAGGCCAGGACGACAGCAAAGATGGCACAGACTGGAAACGCCAACCGTCTCGCGAGAGTTCGCATGCTCACCTCACCGGAGAATGGCCCGATTTCGGCCGATTTTATGGTAAGGCTGCCTGGAAGTCAAAAGGCAGCCGGCCCCTCGGTCGCCGAGGTTTCTCTGGCGCCCGAGGGCGGGAAACTGGTACAAACGGCATGGCACAGTGTCTCGCCTTGCGGGTGCCAGTACAGCCGGCGCAGGCATAGGAATTGAGACATGGATATTCAGGATTAGCGGGATTTTCAGGACAAGGAGCCAGGCGATCTTGTTAATCCTGTCCATCCTGTTTGTCCCTGCAAGACAACAATCGAAGGCAACACGTGGAAACCCCACCCAGGGTTGAATCCGGAAAGGGCACCATCATGACGGATCAAGTGATCTCGGTGGAAGAAGAATACAGGAGGCGCACGCCCAATTCAGCCGAGGCCTTTCGACGGGGCGGGCCGGTGACGGCCGGACCAGCCAAGGGCGCCTACTTCTTTCAGCCCTACCCCCTGACCATGTCCAGAGCCCGGGGGTGCATCCTGGAAGACATCGACGGGCACCGCTATCTGGACTTCGCCAACCACCACTCCACCCAGATCCTGGGCCACAACCACCCCAAGGTCATGGAGGCCATTCGCGCCCAGATGGACCAGGGAACCGCCCTGGGCGCCCCGACGGGCATCGAGACCGACATGGCCGCCGAAATGTGCCGCCGGGTCGCCAGCCTGGACCGGGTGCGGTTCGTGAACTCCGGCACCGAAGCCACCCTGCACGCGGTTCGGCTGGCCCGGGGATTCAGCCGCAAGTCCAGGATCGCCAAGTTCGAAGGCGGCTACCACGGCAGCCACGACGCGGTGGAAGTCAGCGTGTTTCCGCCCGTGGACCGGGCCGGACCGATCCAGGCTCCCCATTCCGTGCCCGGCGCCGGAGGGATGTCGCCCCACGCGGCCGGCGAGGTGCTGGTGCTTCCCTACAACGACGAGGCCGCCGTCGCCAGCCTGATCGAAGAACACGCCCGGGACCTGGCCTGCGTCATGTTCGACCCCAAGGCGGGGATGCTCCCGGTTCGGCCGGAATTCGCCCGCGCCGTGAGAGAGATCACCCGCAGGCACGGGCTCCTGCTGGTTTTCGACGAAATTGTCGGCTTTCGCGCCGGCAGAGGGGGCCTGCAGGAACAATTTGGAATCGATCCGGACCTGACCTGCTTTGGGAAGATCGTGGGAGGAGGGTTTCCGGTGGGGGCTTTCGGCGGACGGGCCGAACTCATGGACCTGCTGGACCCGAGCCGGGGGCCGACGGGCTTTTCCCAGAGCGGAAGCTTCAGCGCCAACCCCATGACCATGGCTGCCGGCCTGGCCACCCTGCGAGAACTGACGCCTTCGGCCTTCGACCACCTCAACGGCCTGGCGGACCGGTTGACCGCCGGGTTGAACGACCTCTTCGCCCGCCGGAGCGTCCACGCCCAGGCCATCAATACGGGCTCGGTCTTCAGCATCTATTTTGTCGAGGGCAAGCTGGAGACCTACCGCGACCTGGCCCGCGCCGACCGGGCCTTGAGCCACCAGGTCTTTCTGGCCTTGCTGAAGGAAGGGTACTTCCTGAGCCACACCCTGAGCATGTGCGCCCTGTCGCTGCCCATGGGGAACGAGCACATCAGCGGGCTGATCGCCGCCATGGACAAGGCGCTGGACCGAGTCCTGGGCGCCTGAGAGATCGGGAAGAGGCTAGCCGCTGTTCAGCAGGCGGTTACGATCCTCTCCCTGCAGCGGCAACTCCGTCCAGGCGCCCGAGCGGTCGTGGGAGACGTGGAAAGCCACGATGCTTTCCAGGACGTGCAGGGCTTCTCCGGCGTCGTATGCAAAGGGCCCGCGGCCGTCCAACCAGGCCACGATCTCCTGCACGGCCCGGTCCATCCCGGTGGCCTCACCGCGCAGGCTGGACCACTGTTCCTGCCTTCCGTCCCAGTACTCCAGACACACTTCGTCCCCTCCGGTCAGGGCCCTCCCCTTGCTTCCGTTGATGCTCAGGCTC
>JAPOZE010000077.1:4780-21603 GCA_026706225.1 Acidobacteriota bacterium | reverse complement strand
TCTGTCACCGCTGGACAGAAAGGCGGAATAGCCAAGTTGGGATTGTCAATAGGTTTCGGTATGACGTACTATCTGTATAGTCAGATTTTTAGTGAAATAAGAATATGCAACTCTCCAAGATTACAACGCGCGGACAAACGACGATCCCCAAAAGCATCCGCGAGGCGGCTGATCTTCACGTCGGTGATGTGATTGCTTTCGAGATTGAGGACGATCATCTAGTAGTACACAAGGTGACGCCGGGGCAGGACAACTATCTGAAGGGCCTCTCCAAGGTTCTTAACGAATGGTCCTCCCCCGAAGATGAGGAAGCGTGGCGTGATCTTTGAGCCGCTCGATGTAGTCGTCGTCCCCTTTCCTTTCACCAATAGCCGAGCCACCAAGCGGCGGCCGGCCCTGATAGTCTCATCGGCGAACTTCAATCGGACTCATGAACAATCGATCCTGGCAATGATAACCTCGGCCGGGAGCGATTGGCCGAGCGACGTAGCAATTCAGGGCTGGCGGCAAGCCGGCCTCAATGTTCCTTGCAAGGTCCGCTTCAAGCTCTTCACTCTTGACAATGCTCTGATTGTCCGCAGGCTCGGGACGTTGGCGAAACAAGATTGCGAGGCGATAGAGAGCGCGCTTGGACACGTCCTGGCGAGCAGCGGATGAGTTACTGCCTCCATGTACCGCGAAGCCTGAAGTTCCGCCTCAAAACCGGTGCTTGAAGAGTGCGAGCCGATTCCTCAAGCTTTTTCCTCACCCCGAGACCCGCGGTGGCGCACAGATCCGGTCCATGAAGAATCGCAGGAACCGGTCGGCGTCGATCTGTATCGGGACCTGCGCATTGGGTTCTACTGGCTTGAGCCCGGTGAGAACGTAGTGGTCTCCGGCGTCCTCGACGGATTCCTTGAGAAGATAGCGATTGGCCACCGTTTCACCGTAGGTCAACCGCCCCTGGGTCTCCACGGCGATGTGCATGGGGCGGCTCTCTTTGGCCAGGGATGAATCCACTGCCAGGCCTACTGCCAACGGATCGTGAAGCGCGCCGCCCTCAAAGCCGAGGCTCTCGGAAAAAGCGAGGTAGAAATCGGCCAATTGGGCCACGTAGCGTGCGATGGGGGACTGACTTTCGGCGAGAGCGGCCGTGTGGGACCGTTGCAACAGGGTTTGATGGGTGGCGCCCAGGCCCACCATGGTGATGGGGATGCCCGATTCGAAGACGATCTTGGCGGCCTCGGGGTCGTTGTAGATGTTGGCCTCGGCGGCGGGGGTGGCGTTTCCCCCTTCGATGGAGCCGCCCATCAGGATGATCTCGGGGATCTGCTCTGCGATGTCCGGCCGCTTGAGCAGGACACGGGCGATATTGGTCAATGGCCCCAGGGGCAGCAGGGTGATTTGCCCCGGGTGGGCGCGGACGAGATCGACGATCAGGTCCACGGCGTGACGGGATTCGGCGGTCTTGGCCGGGGAAGGCAATTGGGTCTCTCCGAGACCGTTCCTGCCGTGCACGAGGGGGGCCGTGATCAGCTTTTTCCGCAGTGGGTATCTTTCTCCCCTGGCCACCGGGATCTCGGTCCGACCGGCCAGTTCCACCAGCTTGAGCGCGTTCTCCACGCCCTGGTCCACCAACACGTTTCCCGAGACCACGGTGATCGCCTCGATTCGCAATTCCGGGGACTGGGCCGCCAGCAGGATGGCCATGGCGTCGTCAATGCCCGGATCCGAATCGAGAATGATTCTGCGAGGACGGGAGGCCGTAGGGTTGGTGCCTGTTTGGGCCGGTAAGTTTGAAGCGATGATAGGCTCCTATGGAATGGCGGTTTCAAACAAGTTCCGCGCCTGTCCTGCCGGTCGGAATCTTGAGAGGCCAGCCGGATGCCCACCTGGGAGCGCGGGCGTCCCGCCCGCACACGTCTTCCCGCAGCCTCGGTCATCTCCTCCACCCGGCTCTACCGGAAACGGCGCCGGGACTCTGCATCGACCGAGCCCATGCCGTTCTCACCGGCACGGTGGCCGGCTGCCCCATCGCGGGGAAACTGAGCGGCACGCGACGGCAGTGCATGCGGGCGGGACGCCCGCGCTCCCGGGTGGGCGCCGCTTTCCATCACTCTTGCTGCTCCCGGGGGCCACGCCGACGTGCCGGGCGCCACATCGCGGGGAAACTGAGTCTCACGCAACGGCAGTGCATGCGGGCGGGACGCCCGCGCTCCCGGGTGGGCGCCGCTTTCCATCACTCTTGCTGCTCCCGGGGGCCACGCCGACGTGCCGGGCGCCACATCGCGGGGAAACTGAGTCTCACGCAACGGCAGTGCATGCGGGCGGGACGCCCGCGCTCCCGGGTGGGCGCCGCTTTCCATCACTCTTGCTGCTCCCGGGGGCCACGCCGACGTGCCGGGCGCCACATCGCGGGGAAACTGAGTCTCACGCAACGGCAGTGCATGCGGGCGGGACGCCCGCGCTCCCGGGTGGGCGCCGCTTTCCATCACTCTTGCTGCTCCCGGGGGCCACGCCGACGTGCCGGGCGCCACATTGCGGGGAAACTGAGCCTCACGCAACGGCAGTGCATGCGGGCGGGACGCCCGCGCTCCCGGGTAGGCCCTCTTTCCATCAGGGCTTCCGGCCCAACTCCATTTCCAGTTTGCCGGGTTCGGTGACCGGGGCCTTGCAGGTGTAGTTCTCGCAGACGTAGGCGGCCGGCCGGCCCCTGACCAGGGTCTTGCCCTCCAGCAGGGGTAGATTGTCGGCGCCGCCGGCGTCGTTGGGGTTCAGAAGGGCCACCACCTTGTTGGGCAGGAACTTCCGGTGAACCACCTCGAGCAGCCGCCGGGTCTCGTCTGATTGCGGATCGCCCACCACGGCGATTTCCTTGACCGGGCCCAGGTAGAAGTCGGCGGCCCCCAGCAGGTATCCGAAGCCGTTGGGATAGCGGGTCAGGGGCAGGTGCATGTTCTCGAGGTTGGTCTCGGCGATGCTCCGGTATTCTAGGTTGCCCGTCAGGATGGCCAGTTTGAGAAGATTGAAGACCGCCACCGAGCTTCCGGCCGGGGTGGCGTTGTCGTAGGCGTCCCGGACCGGAGTCACCAGCTCTTCGTGTTCCTTGCCGGTGAGGAAGAAGATGGTCTGCTCCCGGTCCCAGAACTGCTCCAGCATGGCGTCGTTGTAGAGGACCGCCTGGTCCAGCCACTCTCTCTCGCCGGTGGCCTGGTAGAGCGCCAGCAAGTGCTCCACCAGGTTGGCGTAGTCGTCGAGGTAGCCGGGCAGCTTGGACACCCCGTCCTTGTGGGTGCGAAATATCCTGTCCCCGCGGCAAAGATGCTCCAGCAGGAAACGGGCATTTCGGCGGGCGACCTCCAGGTAGTCGGCTCGCTGCAGGACCACCGAGGCCTCCACGAAGCTGACGCTCATCATGCCGTTCCAGCCGGTGAGAATCTTCTCGTCGCGGTGGGGCTTGACGCGCTTTTCCCGCTCCCGGAACAGGCGCTCCCGGGCCTCGGAAAGGATCCTGGCAAGCTCCGCGGGAGACAGTGACAGTTCGCCGGCCACCTGTTCCAACGGCCGGGGCACGTTCAGGATGTTGGAGCCTTCGAAGTTTCCCCCGTCGGTGACGTCGTAGTATCGGCAAAAGGCCTTGCTTGCCTCTTCGCCGAGGATCTCTCCAACCTCGGTCGGGGTCCAGACAAAGAACTTGCCCTCGTGGCCTTCGCTGTCGGCGTCCTGGGTCGAGTAGAAGCCGCCCTCGGGATTCAGCATCTCCCGGACCACGTAATCCAGGATCTCCTCCACCACCCTGGCGTAGAGGGGCTGCGGGTCGAGCTGATAGGCTTCCAGGTAGAGCCGGCTCAGCAGGGCGTTGTCGTAGAGCATCTTCTCGAAGTGGGGCACCAGCCAGCGCTCGTCCACCGAGTAGCGGTGAAATCCGCCTCCCAGTTGGTCGTACATGCCCCCCCGGGCCATCTTCTCCAGGGTCAGCGCCACGAATTGGTTCCCCTCCCGGCGGCCGGTCCGGGAGAAGTGGCGCAAGAGAAAGGTCAGGCTCATGGATCCCGGAAACTTGGGAGCGCCGCTGAAACCGCCATGGGTCAGGTCGAAACGGGGGGCCAACTGGTCGAAGGCCTGGTCGAGGCTGGCGGCCGTGACTGTGGCGGCGCCCGCGGGCAGGGTGTTCATGGCCGCCAGGCGCTGCACGATTTCGGGGCCCCGGGCTTCAATCTCCTCCCGCTTCTCGCGATAGGCCTCGGCCAGGGCCTGACAGAGGCGCCCGAAGCCGGGGCGTCCGAAGCGGTCGTCGGGAGGGAAATAGGTCCCCCCGAAAAAGGGGACCTCGTCGGGAGTCAGGAACACCGTCATGGGCCAGCCGCCGCTTCCGGTGGTCATCTGGACATAGTTCATGTAGAGGGTGTCCAGGTCGGGCCGTTCCTCCCGATCGACCTTGATGTTCACGAAGTGAGCGTTCATGACCTCGGCGATGGCCTCGTTTTCGAACGACTCCCTCTCCATGACGTGGCACCAGTGGCAGGCCGAATAGCCGATGCTGAGCAGAATCGGCTTGTCTTCCCGCCTGGCCTTTTCAAGGGCTTCCTCTCCCCAGGGGTACCAGTCCACCGGGTTGTGGGCGTGCTGCCTCAGATAGGGGCTGGTCTCTTGGATCAAACGGTTGGTAAATTCGGGTTCCGCGGCCGAATTCCGGGTGGGTTTCATGGATTTTTCCTCTGAAGGCCGGCTCTCCGGGAAGGCGAGGAGAAGTAAGAGAATCAGCAGGATGAGAGTTCGATTCTTCATCCGGGCAAGGGTCCGATGGAATGCCGTGCGCTGGGAGTCAGACAGGACAGGAATTCCGTCAAGAGTTAAACATAACCCGGTGGAGTACACCGGTCAAGGTCGGGGCAGGGGTAATTTCGCGATGCAATCGAGGCGGCTTTACACTAGAATGAGGCCGACAAAAAGAGTTGGAAACGATTGTTCCTGGAAGCTGTTTCCTGAGGTGGGGCCGACATGAAACCTGACAAGCTGGTCATTGCGGGACGGGAGTTTTCATCCCGGCTGCTGGTGGGGACGGGGAAGTACGCATCCTTTGCCGAGATGGTGGAAGCCCACGAGAAGTCGGGCGCCGAGATCGTGACGGTGGCGGTGCGCCGGGTGAATCTTTCCGACCGCAGCCGGGAGTCGCTGCTGGACTGGATCGATACCGACCGTTATTTCATCCTGCCCAATACGGCCGGGTGCTACAGCCGGGACGAGGCCGTGCGGGCTGCCCGGCTCGGCCGCGAAGCCGGTCTTTCCAACTGGGTGAAGCTGGAGGTCATCGGAGACGAAAAGACGCTCTTTCCCGACAACTCGGGCCTGCTCGAGGCTACCGAGATCCTGGTGAAGGAAGGATTCGTGGTGCTTCCCTACACCAACGACGATCTGGTGACCGCCCGGCGCCTGATCGATGCCGGAGCGGCTGCGGTGATGCCGCTGGGGGCTCCCATCGGCTCGGGAATGGGCATTCAGAACGTGGCCACCATGAAGATCCTGCGGGAAATGATTACCGAGGTTCCGCTGATCGTGGATGCCGGGGTGGGCACCGCCTCGGACACCGCCCTGGCCATGGAGTTGGGCGCCGATGCCGTCCTGATGAACACAGGCATCGCCCAGGCGGATGACGCGGTGGCCATGGCCGAAGCCATGAACCTGGCGACCCGGGCGGGCCGCCTGGCCTACCTGGCGGGCAGGATTCCCAGGAAGCTGTACGCCACCGCCAGCAGCCCGCTGGAGGGAGTGGTGCGGTAGGGCGCGTGAGAAGAAGGGGGCCGCGGCCTCGCCGCCGGCGCGGGGGCTACCACTCACTGTAGGGGGTGCCCTCGGAGGAGGTGGCTTCCGAATTGCTGCGGACGTCATAGATTCCCAGCTCGAGCTGGTCCGGGAACATGGAGGCCTCTTCCATCACGATCTGCCAGTCGGTCTCGTTGGTGATCGGATCCTTGGGCAGCGCGCGCAGGTAGCCGGCAGTCACCAGGTCGTCCAGGGTTTGAGGGGCCTTCCTCTTGTCGGCGGTGTAGTGGTCGATGAGGGTGCGCAGCGTGTGCAGGTTGCTCTTCAGGACGGCTTCCCGGGCGCGCAGGATGGCCGAGTCGGCGATGGGAAGGGCAATGCTCACCAGGATGGCCACGATGGTGAGCACAATCATCAGCTCGATCAGCGTGAAGCCGTTTCCCCTGAGCCTCTCTCCCGGGTGACCGCCGGCCCTCTCACCCTCGCTCCATCGCTTCATTCCCATCCTACCATTCCGAATACCTGGAACCGTCCAGGGCGGTTCCGTTGCTCTTGCTGTAGACGTCGTAGACATTCTGGCCGCCATGGCTGGTGGCGTCCCAACTGTCCTGGGAGGAGCGCAGCCCCCACTCCTTCTCGCCCGTCATGGGATCGGTGGGGATGCGGCGCAGGAAGCGGAGCCGCTTGTCGACCGCGTTGAGCTGATCCACGCCTTCCACCAGCGTTTCCAGGTCGGGCGGCCAGCCGTCGGTGCCGAACTTGATCTCGATCTGACCGCCCAGGGCGGCGTCGTGGTAGCGGTCGATGGCGGTTCTCATGTCTCTCAGGGCCCGCCGCAGCTCGACCTCCTTCTGGCGTTGAATCACCACCTTGGTCAAGGGCAGGGCGCCCAGGGCCAGGATGCTGACGATGGTGACGGTGGCGATCAGCTCCACCAGCGTCAACCCCCGGTCGGAGCACCTGCGATTCCTGAAAGAGGCCTTGATTGAGGAGAAGGTCATAAACGACCTCACTGAATGGTTACCTCGGTACTGGCAAGGCTGGTGGGAATGGCCGCCTGCCTGTTGTCGCGCAGGACGGAATTGGGTCCGAAGGCAATGGAGCCGTCTCCGGTCCCCACGGCCTCGAACCTGAGGTTCATCAACAGGCCGGATCCGCTGACACCCGGGCTGTCGGGGGGCCGGGTCATCGAGATCACCGCTCGCCCCAACGAGTTCTCCAGGCGTTCGGCCAGCGCCACCGATACGCCGTCACTGCCGAGAAATCCGCCGCTCTGAACCTCCACCAACCGCGCCAGCTCCGGATTGAATCTGAAATTGAACGAGAGCCCGTGGACCTGTTGGGCATTGGAGACCGAGACGCCAACGCTGAAGCGGCTGCCTCGCGAGGCGGGTTCCGAGGGGCCGGCCATCCTGACGAAAGCCAGGCGGGGCGCCGGTCGATCGGTCGCCTCGGGTGGGGCTTCCAGGGTCGACCCGGGCGCGCTCGGCGCGGTCGAGCCGCTGCCGGCCCGGGGCGGCGAGGCTTGACCGTTTCCGTTCCCGGGCGCCGGAATCTCTCCGATGAGCTGCTTGGGAGATCCCAGGAACTTGGGCGTGTTGCTGGATCCCAACAGGGCCAGGGAGGTGTCTCGCTCCAGGATGTCGGGCAGCCGAACGATGCGGGGAGTGATCACCACAATGATTTCGTTATCCGAGGCGTTGTTGTCCTCGGTGGAGAAGAGATATCGCAGCAGCGGAATCCTGCTCAGCCCGGGGATTCCGTCCACGGTGACCGAGTCGGAACGCTGGATGATGCCGCCTACCACGCTGGATTCCCCTTCCCGAAGCCGGATGTCGTGGTTGATTTCGCGATTGGCCAGGATGGGATAACGGTTCCCGTCCAGGGTTTCAAAGCCGCTGATGGTCTTCAAGGCGACGTCGATATCCAGGGAGATGTCGCGATTCAGCAGCACCTGGGGAGTGATAGTCAGCGTGACTCCGACATCCACGGTGGTGAAAGTGGTGAAGGCGCCTCCCCCGAAACCCGTGCCCCCGCCGATTCCGGTGGAAAAACTTCCCGACGCGATCGGTTGCTGGGTGCCGACCTTGAAGGTGGCCTCTGCGCCGTCCGAAGCCCGCAAGGTGGGGTTCTGCAACACGCGGCCCTTGACCCGGGTGTAGAGCTGCCCGAGCTTGATGGAGGGGATGGTCGCGGAAAAACTGTCTTTGCCGAGCTGCCCCAGCTCGCTGAGGCGGATGGCGCTGGAGCCGCCTTCTTCCGTCTGGGGGCCGTTGGGAGAGACGTTGATCGCACTCGGAATGCCCGGTCTCAAGCCCAGGATCTGCCTGACGGTGCCCACCACTTCCAGGATGTACACCTCGATCATGACCTCGGGCTTGGACTTGTCGATGGACCGGATGATCCTCTCGGCGGCTGCAATCTTGTCGGGGGTATCCCGCACCACGATAGCGTTCTGGGAATCGATCTGGGCTACCTTGTTCATCAGGAGCAGGGAGCGCAGGGCGGTGGCGATCTGGCCCAGGTCGGCCTTGTCGCCCACGTTGGACAAGTGGAAGGTCCTGACGATCTCTTCCTGATAGCGCTGGCGGGTCTGCTGGGTGTCCTCGGCGACCAGAATGGTGTTCTCCTTGAGGACGGACCAGTAGGTCTTGCTTTGCAAGGCGAGCAGGTCCAGGGCCTCGGTGAGAGTCACGTCGATGAAATCGAGCTCGACTTCCGGCGGGCTGGGGTTGAAGTCGGGGGCGAAAATGACGTTGATCCCCCCGAGCTTGCCCAAGGTGACGTAGGCCCGCCGAACCTCTCCCGAGAGCTTGACCGCCGGCAGGAATTGCCGGGAAGGGTATAGATCCTCTGTCGGGCGATCCGGCTCTCCCTGTTCCGCCGGTCTCTCCCGGTCCCGGATCAGTGCGGCCACCGTCTCGGCTTCCTGGAGGGCCGCCGCTATGGAGGGATCGATCTGCACGGCCCGGCGGAACTCCTGCAGGGCTTCCTCCAGGCGACCCTCTTCCCTGAAGCGCCGGCCCCGGTCGAAATGGGCCATGGCCGCCTGGAAGCGGGCCCGCTCGAAATAGAGGCGGTACTTGGTGTTGTCGGGGTCGGCGCTCAGGGCCTCCTCGTAGCTCTGCAGGGCGGCGTCATAGTTCTTGAGCTGCTCGTACTCAAGGCCGCGCTTGAAGGCGCTGGAGCCGCCGCAGGAGAGCAGGGCGAGGGCAAAAACCAGCGTAGCCAGGATGCCGGCAGCGGAGATTTTGCGGCGCGAAGCCATGGTGAGTGTCCCGCTCTTGAAGCCGGACAGGGCCGATTGCAGCCCACCAGCCGGCCAATTCAGCGAAATCTTCGCCATCCGGAACAGGAAACGGTTGCCCGGCCGGGCCGGACTTTACATCCAAAGGCAGTTTAGCACAAATGGAAACCTATGAAAAAGAAAGGCTTTTTGCCATTGCCCAACCGATGACCCATCCAATGCTCCGGGTTGGGGACGCCGTTGGCTGCCGCCGGGCGCGGCCGGGAAGACGTCAGTTTTCGGCTTTGTGATGGAGCTCGCGCAGCAGCGGTTCAATGATCTTCCAGACGTTTTCGGCAACGATCTGCTGCCCCCGGCCGTTGGGGTGGATTCCGTCCGGAAAATTGAGTTCGGGCCGCCCGCCCACCCCTTCCAGGAGAAAGGGAACCAACAGGGCTCCATGCTCTGACGCCACCTCCGGAAAGAGATGTCCGAATCCCCGGACGTATCTCGTCCCGTAGTTGGGTGGGATCCGAATGCCGGCCACCACCACCTTCACCTCGGGATAGCGAGCGGTGGTCTTTGAGATGATCGCCCCCAGATTCCTGCGGATCTCCGCCAACGGGAGGCCCCGCAGGCCGTCATTCCCTCCCAGCGCCACGATCAGGACATCGACCCTTCGCTGCAGCAACCAGTCCAGCCGCCGCAGCCCGGCGGCGGTGGTATCTCCTCCCAGGCCTGCATTGATCACCGTGAACTTCCAATCCAGGGCGTCGACTTTCTCCTGCAGCCGGGCAGGGTAGGCCTGGGACCGATCCAGTCCGGAGCCCTCGGTGAGGCTGTCGCCCAGGCACAGGACGGTCATGGCGGAGGGTTGAGGGGATTCGGGTGTTTCGGGAGCCGGTTCGGCAGGCTGCTGCCGGGGAAGCGGCCTTTCGGAAGAGCAGGCCGACAACAGGGCGACGATCAGAAATGCGCAGAAAATGCTCGAAAGTCGGTTCACCCGTGTGCCTCTTGTGTGGAACACTCCTGTTTAACCCTGTATCAACCGCTGCGCAGCCAGCGGATGCCCACCCGGGAACGCGGGCGTCCCGCCCGCACAACACTGGCAAGGCCTCACCCATCTTCTCGACCCGGCTCGACCGGCAACGGCGTCAGGACTCTGCTTCGGCCGAGCCCATTCCGTTCCCGCCGTGAGGGTGGCCGGGCGTCACATCGCAGGGAAACTGAGCGGCACCCAACGGCATAGCGTGCGGGCGGGACGCCCGCGCTCCCGGGTGGGACTCCTCCCGACACTCTTGCTCCTCGAGGGGGCGCGTGCCTGCTTGCTGACCACGCTCCACTTGCCTCCAGATGGCCGTTACTATTATGAACGAGGCGGATCTGTGCAACAATAAGGCCCGGTGGATCGCCGGTTCGGCTCCGGTCCTCCCGTCTCGCCGGGCGGCGCGATTTCACCCCGAAATTCTCACACCCGAAGGACTCCCCTTCATTTCCGGAGGTTGTTTCTTGAATACTCCCGCCAGCCCTGCCTCTCCGGTGTTGCAAGTGGACCGGCTCACCAAGCGCTATCGGAGCGGCGAGCGCCTGCTCACCGTGGTCGACGACATCACCTTCTCGCTGGGTCCCGGGGAAACCTGCTCGGTGCTGGGACCTTCCGGCAGCGGCAAGACCACCTTGCTCGGACTGTGCGCGGGCCTGGACCGCCCCACCTCGGGGTCGGTTCTGCTCAACGGGCAGAATCTGGGCGACCTCGACCAGGACAGCCTGGCGGAACTGAGGAACCAATCGGTGGGGTTCGTGTTTCAGACCTTCCAACTGGTCCCCACGCTGACGGCGCTGGAAAACGTCATGGTGCCGTTGGAATTGCGGGGAGAACCCGGCGGAGCCTGGGCCCGGGAGCTGCTGAGCCAGGTGGGACTGGAGGATCGCGCCCACCACTACCCGGTGCAACTGTCGGGTGGAGAACAGCAGAGAGTCGGTCTGGCTCGGGCCTTCGTCAATCGCCCCAGGATCCTGTTTGCCGACGAGCCTACCGGAAACCTGGATGCCGAAACCGGCGAGACGGTGATCGAGTTGCTTCTGGAGATGAACCGGGACTTCGGCACCACGCTGCTGGTGGTGACCCACGACCTCGAGCTCTCCGGCAAGACCCGACGCATTCTGACCCTCAAGGGTGGGAAGATCACTTCCGATCGGGATTCCGCCCCGCTGCCTCCAGCGGGCCGAATCCCGGAACAAACCCCGTCGGGGGATCTCCGGAACTCGTCCGGAACCGAATCGGAGCCGGCCTGAGGCGCCCCCCATGAGATCCATTCTCAACCCCTGGCCCTGGAAAATGGCTTGGCGGGACAGCAGGTCCAGCCGTGGACAGTTGCTGCTGTTCGCCGCCTCCATCGTCTTGGGCGTGGCCGCCCTGGTGGCCATCAGCGGCTTCCGCGCCAACCTGAAATCGGCTCTGGACCTCCAGGCCAGGTCCTTGCTGGGGGCCGACCTGTTGCTGAGCGGCCGGCAGCCGCTCACCGGCGAGGCTGAAGCTCTGGTGGAGGGACTGGGTGGGACGCAGGCCCGCGAGGTGCGCTTTTCCTCCATGGTGCATTTCCCCGGGAGCGACGGCAGCCGGCTGGCCCAGGTGCGGGCCGGCGAGACGGCTTTTCCCTTCTACGGCACGGTGGAAGTGGAACCGCCCCAGGCGCCCGCCCGGCTCGATCAGGGTCCCTTTGCACTGGTCGAAGAGAGCCTGATGGATCAGTTCCAGGCCGGTCTGGGAGACATCGTTCGCATCGGGGAGCGGTCGTTTCGCATCGCGGGACGCCTCAGGCAAATGCCGGGCGAGTTTCTGGGCAGCAACCTGGTGGGCGGCCGGGTCTACATCCCCCTGGCCCACCTGGAAGAGACCGGGCTGCTGGGGTGGGGGAGCACGGCTTCCTACCGGGTCTATTTCAAGTTCGAAGACCGGGTTGACGTGGCCGCATTGCTTCAAGGGATCCAGCCGCAACTGCTGGAGTATCGCCTGCGGGCCGAAACGGTGGCCGAGCGCAAGGCCCGCTTGGGACGAATCCTGGAGAATTCGGCGGATTTCCTGAACCTGGTCGGATTCATCGCTCTGCTGCTGGGGGGATTGGGTGTTGCCAGCTCGGTCCACGTCTACGTCAAGCGAAAGGTGCCGACGGCAGCCCTGTTGCGCTGCCTGGGAGCCAAGGCGCCTCAGACGCTGTCCATCTACCTCTGTCAGGCCCTGGGCATGAGTCTGGCCGGCATCCTTGGCGGCATCCTGCTGGGAGTGGGTCTGCAAGTTTTTCTGCCGGGGGTCCTGCGGGACTTTCTGCCGGTGGACATTCCCTTCAACCTGTCCTGGAGCGCGTTGGCCGGGGCCGGACTCGTCGGACTGATCCTGGCCTGGCTGTTCTCGATTCAGCCGCTGCTGTTCGTCCGCAGAATCTCACCCCTGGCGGCCTTGCGGATGGACTATGAACCCGGTCGACAGCCCTTCGACTGGGCCCCGTGGCTGGTTCGCCTGGCCATTGTGGCCGCCATCCTGGGGTTTGCGCTGGTCCACACCCGCCGCTGGATGGATGCCGTCGGCTTTGCGCTGAGCCTGCTGATCTCGTTGGCGCTGCTGGCGGCGGCCGCGCGGCTGGGCATGATGCTGATCCGAAAGTTCTTCCCGGGCTCCTGGCCCTATCCCTGGCGCCAGGGATTGGCCAATCTCTACCGGCCCCACAATCAGACCGTGGTCCTGGTGCTGTCCATCGGCTTCGCCACCTTCCTGATGATGCTGCTCTACCTGGTGCACCAGGGACTGCTGGGTCAGATCCTGAGAGCCGCCGGCAGCGGTCAGCCCGACATGGTGCTGTTCGATGTGCAGGGGGACCAGAAGGCGGAACTGGCCGATCTGCTGCAGGGGTTTGGAGCGCCTGTGCTTCAGGATGTGCCGGTGGTGGCCATGCGACTGCAATCGATCCGGGGGAAGAGCGTTGCCGAACACTTGAAAGACCCCGGGAACACCATCCCGGCCTGGGCCCTGAGACGGGAGTACCGGTCCACCTACCGGGGAGGGCTGCTGGAGAACGAGGAATTGCTGCGGGGGAGCTGGCCGGTTGGCAAAAGGGAGGGTGACGACAGGCCTCTGGTGTCCCTGGACGAAGGGATTGCGCGCCGCCTGCAAGCCGGCTTGGGAGACGAGCTGGTTTTCGACGTCCAGGGGATGCCGGTCCCGACCCGTGTGGGCAGCATCCGCCGGGTGAACTGGCGCAAGGTCCAACCCAATTTCTTCGTGGTCTTTCCTCCGGGAGTGCTGGAGCAAGCCCCCCAGTTTCACGTCCTGGTGACCCGGACCGAAGCGGGTCCCAGGGCCGCGGCCATTCAGCGGGCGGCGGTCAAGCGTTTTCCCAACGTTTCGGTCATCGACCTGGCGCTGGTTCTGCAAACCATTGACGACCTCCTGCAAAAAGTCTCCTTCGTCCTTCGGTTCATGGCCCTGTTCAGCATCGTGGCCGGACTCACGGTCCTGGTTGCGGTGGTGGGGAACAGCAGGGTCCAGCGCCTGAGGGAAAGCGCCCTGCTCAGGATTCTGGGTGCTTCCAGGCGCCAGGTATTTCTGATTCTCGGAGTGGAGTACCTCTGCCTGGCAGGCGTGGCCGCCTTGGGAGGAGCGCTGCTGGCGTGGTTGGGAAGCTGGGTCCTGGCCCGGCTGGTTTTCCAGTCCCCCTTTGTGCCGGCTGTTCTCCCGAGCCTGGGAGTGTGCCTGCTGGTCATGGCCGTTACCGTGCTCGTCGGCGTGCTGGCCAGTCGCGGTCTCAACAGGCTGCCCCCGCTGGAGGCGCTGCGAGCCGGCGCCCATCGGCTATAATTGGCGGCGACATTCCCCACGGCGTCCCTTCGACGCGGATGCGCATGCGCGGAACCGGCTCCGGCGTGTCGGTCAACGAGCCCGTCTCCCCGCTGCGAGGACACAAGCCATGAACACCAGCCCACAGAGTCTGAGCTACGCTCGCGGCCCCGGGGATGCTCCCTTGCTCGATTCGACCATTGGAGCCGTTCTGGAGCGGACGGCAGTCAGGTATCCCGATCGGGAAGCCCTGGTGGTGGTTTCCGAGGGCGTCCGCTTGCGCTGGGGAGAGTTCCTCCAAGAGGTGGACCGGGTCGCCCGCGGGATGAGGGCCATGGGAGTGGGGAAGGGACACCGGGTCGCGATCTGGGCGACCAACCGCTCCCAATGGGTCCTGACCCAGTTCGCCACGGCGCGGATCGGCGCCATCATGGTCAACATCAACCCCGGTTACGGGTCGCGTGAGCTCCACTACGCCCTGGAACAGTCGGAGACTCAGACGCTCATCACCATCAGGGGCTTCAGGTCGGCGAACTACCTGGAGATGATTGCCGAAATCTGTCCGGAAGCGGTTGGCGCCGGGCCAAACGACTGGCGGTCGCAAAGCCTCCCTCACCTCAAAAACCTGGTTCTGGCCGGGGAGGGGCAGCCCCTGGCGGGCATGGGGCGCTGGGATGAGATGGTTTCCGGGGGCCAGGCTGTGGATTCAGAGGGAATGGAGGGGGAAAAGGGAACTCCCTTGAGCCCTCACGACCGGATAAACATCCAGTACACCTCCGGAACCACGGGCTACCCCAAGGGGGCTGTGCTCACCCACCACAACATCGTCAACAACGCCTACCTGGTGGGTCAACGGATGGAACTCACCTGCCGGGACAGTGTCTGCATTCCGGTGCCCTTCTACCATTGCTTCGGCATGGTGCTGGGAAACATGGCCTGCGCCGTTCATGGGGCCACCATGGTCATTCCGGCCGAGGCCTTCGATCCCTGGACGACGCTGAAGGCCATTGAGAAAGAGCGATGCACCACTGTCTACGGGGTGCCGACCATGTTCATTCGGGAACTGGAGCACCCCGAATTCTCCCGGGTCGATCTGGGCTCCTTGCGGACCGGAATCATGGCCGGCTCCCCCTGTCCCATCGAGGTGATGAAGCAGGTGGTCGACAAAATGCACTGCCGGGAGATGACCATTGCCTATGGACTCACCGAGAGCTCTCCGGTCATCACCCAGACCGGGGTGAGCGATCCGCTCCGGACCCGGGTCACCACGGTGGGCCGGCCCCTGCCCCATACCGAAGTCAAGATCGTCGATCCCGATTCCGGCAAGGCAGTCCCCCGCGGAACTCCCGGAGAACTGTGCACTCGGGGCTACCTGGTGATGAGCGGCTATTACAGGAATCCGAGGGCAACCCGGGAAGCCGTCGACTCCGAGGGCTGGCTGCACACCGGGGATCTGGCGACCCTGGACGACGAGGACTACTGCAGGATCACCGGAAGAGTGAAGGACATGATCATCCGCGGCGGCGAGAACGTCTATCCCCGCGAGATCGAGGAGTTTCTCTACACCCATCCGGCGGTGAGCGACGTCCAGGTGGTGGGTGTTCCCGATGCCAGGATGGGCGAAGAAGTCCTGGCCTGGATCCAGCTCAAGGAGCCGGGGACGACCACCGACCGCGACATCAAGGACTACTGCCGGGGCAAGATCGCCAAGTTCAAGATTCCGCGGTACATCAGGTTCGTGGACAGCTACCCCATGACCGTCACCGGAAAAATCCAGAAATACAAGATCCGGGAAATCGCGATCCGGGAACTGGGGTTGGAAGCGATTTCCAAGACGCCCACCGCCTGATCCATCCCTCGCTATTCCGGGAATTCCTCACCGTAGAGCCGTTTATACAAATGGTAGTTGCGGTGGAGGATCTTGACGTAGTTCCGGGTCTCGGTGAAGGGAATATTTTCCACGAACTCGGCCGCTTCCCGGTAGTCGCCCTCGCTCAGCCACAGCCTGACCGGGTCGGGCCCGGCATTGTAGCTGGCCACGGCCCGGTCGACATCGCCCTCGAACTGCGCCAGGCGGTCGGCCAGGTAGTGGCTTCCCAGGCGAATGTTCAACCGCGGAAGGAAGAGCTGGTCGATCGAGAAGCGGTCCAATTGGAGTTGGCGCGCCACCCGTCTGGCCGTCGGGGGGATGAGCTGCATGAGTCCCCGGGCCTGCGCCGCCGACACGGCTCGGGGGTCGAAGGCCGATTCCTGGCGGACCAGCGCCACCAGCAGGTAGGGGTCGAGCCCGTGTCTTCGAGCTTCCCGGGCGAAGAGCGGGGCGTATTGGATGGGCAGGAGCATCCGCCAAATTTCTCCGGGGAGTGTGGCGAAGGGCCGGTAGACGAAACCCGGGAAGAGTTGCTGCAAGTGGGAAGTGGAGGCCCGGTGGTGGCCTCCCCGGTGGAGGAGCTTGGCTGCCTGGAGCCGGGTGCCTCGCGTGTTCGGGCTGGTCCGGAGGAACTCCCCGGCCGCGGCTTCGAACATCCGGATCAAGCCAAGCGTCCTGACTCTGGCGGAAAGCCGTGCCGGCAGGTCGGGAACCTGAGCGGCATCGGAGGCGAAGCGGGTGGTGGTGCGGTGCTTGAAACGGGCCAGAATGGCGGAAAGCGTCGGATCCAGCGCCGCCCGGTCCGCCTTGATGGGCCGGTTTCCCGCCAGGCGCTCCCTGGACCGATGGGCATAGTAGTGGTTGCTGAAGAGCTCGGTGATTGCCTGGTAAATGGGCCGGGCCTGGGCGGAATCGCCGGAATCTTCCCGGATGCGGGCGGTCCAGTAGAGAGCGGCCGGCCGGTGAGGCGAGCGCGGAAACCGCTGGAGGTGTTCGGTGAACAGGGCAAGGGCCCTGCGAGAGTCGCGCTGCCTGTAGTGGTACCAGGCCACACGCCAGTGGGCGCGGGTGACCCGTGCTCCATTCGAGAAACGGTCGGCCATCTTGCGGTAGAAAAGGTTGGCCTCATCCAGCTCGCGTTTGACCAGGCGGGA